>CAZMRN010000244.1:0-4080 GCA_964568575.1 uncultured Caulobacteraceae bacterium | reverse complement strand
AACACGGCGCCGTTCGCGGCGATGACGGACGACGCCTTCGACCGGATGATCGCCACCAACATCAAGGGCAGCTTCAACGTCCTGCGCGAAGCCGCGCGCCGCACCCGGGACGGCGGCCGCATCATCGCCTTGGCGTCGACGGCGATGACGCAGAAGCGGCCGACGCACGGCCCTTATGCCGCGACCAAAGCGGCGCAGGAAATGTTTTGCGGCTCCCTGGCGAAGGAGCTGGCCGGACGCCGCATTTCCGTCAACGCGTTGGCGCCGGGCCCGACGAACACCAGCCTTTTCCAGGTTCCGCCGCCGGTGCGCCAAATGGCTGCGGACGCCACGCCGTATGGCCGCATCGGCGAGCCCGACGATGTGGCCAACGCCATCGCCGCGCTGTGCGGCGGCGACGGCGAATGGATCAATGGTCAATTGGTCTACGCCAATGGCGGGTTTTTCTAGCGCGCGTGGATCACGCGAGCGTCAACGCGACGGGCAAGGCTTCATTATCCTCGGCGTTCCGCAGCGTGACGTGCAGTCGCTGTTCGCCGGGCGGATACGCCCAAGCGGTGTTCGCTTCATCCCACGTTGCGAGGCGTCGTCGATCGATCTCGATAGCGACGGCGAGACGCTCGCCGGGTTGAAGCGCGACGCGCCGGAACGCGCACAAGCGACGCATGCGCGGGTTGTCGTGGGTCTCGGCGTAGATTTGCACCGTCGCGCCGCCGGCGCGCGCTGAACGATTATCGAGAGTGGCGACGACGCCCGTGTCCGCGGCTGTTGCAGAGACGAGCACGATGTCGGCGTAGCCCAAGCCATGGCCGAAGCTGAACAGCGCTGCGGGACCATGGACGAGATGCCCGCGATAACCCATCGCAATCCCTTCGCCGTACGGCATCTCCAAGCCTTCGCGCACATAGTGTTTGTAGGCGGGCGAGTCTTCGAGTTTCGCCGGCCAGCTGAAGGGCAGGCGGCCGCCCGGCTCGGCGTCGCCGAACAGCATGTCGGTGAGTGCGGCGCCGAATTCTTGCCCAGGAAACCACGGCGCAAGCACGGCGCGCGCGGCGTGCAGCCACGGCATGTCCACCGGCGCGCCGACGTTCAGAACAACCACCGCGTTGGGGTTCGCCGCCAGAACCGCAGCGGCGAGCGCATCCTGCTGGCCCGGCAAACGCATGTCCGAACGATCGTGTCCTTCGGTCTCCCAATCAGGATTGGTTCCGAGCACCAGGACGACCGCGTCCGCCGCCTTCGCAGCGGCGACCGCCTCGGCGATGGGGTCTTCGGGTTGCGGCGGCGACACGCCGAATCGCGCGGCCTTCATCATGCTGTCGGGCTTGCGGTCGAAGCGGATTTCCACGGCGTAGGCGCGGCCCGCTTGCACCATCAAGCGTCCCTTTTGTTCGGTGCTGCCGAACGTGTAGAACGCCTCGCCCTTGCGCCAAGCGCTTCGGTTCTCGACGACGCAGACGCCGTCGACGAAGAGATCGGCGAAGCCGGCGCTCAACAGCCCGAATTCGTGAACGCCGCTGGCGTCAGGCGTGAAGGTCGTGCGCATGCGCGCGCTCATCACGCCGCCTTGTTCGACTGCGGCGAAGGCGCCGAAATCAACCCATTGGCTCTCGCGCAACAAGCGCACGCGCGTCGGCTCGCCTTCACATCCGGGCGCAGAAAACAGTTCAAGTTTGAAGCCCGCGCCAAGGCCGTCAGGCGCCGCGAGCGTATGGGGCGCAAAAGCGGGGGCGTAGCGATCGATGGAGCAGCCTTGGGCGTAGGCGACGCGGTCGGCGCCCAACCGCGCGCGCAAGGCTTCGAGCGGGTGAACGGCGGCGTGCGCGCGCACGAAGCTCGAGCCGCCGCCCATGATTTGGCCGGTCGCAGCGTTCGGTCCGATCACAGCGATCGTGTTCAGATTGGCCGCGTTGAGCGGCAACACGCCCTCATTTTTCAACAGAACCGCGCCGGCGATCGCGGCGCGGCGGCTCAGGGCGCGATCCTCGGGGCGGTCGACGCTCTCTTCCGTGCGATCGTCGGTTTGCGCGCGCGACGTGCGCTGCGCGAGGCGCTTCAGTCGCGCGACGACGTCGTCCAACAGATCGGCGGGCGCCTCGCCTTGTTCGATCGCGCGCGCCAGCTTGTCGCCGAAGCTGCGCGCCGGCCCCGGCATCTCCAGATCGAGCCCGCCGAGATAATCGCCCACGGTCGAGGTCGATCCGCCCCAATCGCTGACGACGACGCCGTCGAACGCCCATTCGCCTTTCAGGACGGTGCGCAGCAGATAGGCGTTGGAATTCGCCTGCACGCCGTTGATCCGATTGTACGACGACATGATCATCCAGGGCTTGGCGTCGCGCACCACCATTTCGAAGGGACGAAGATACAGTTCACGCAGGGTGCGCGGATCGACGTTTGAGCTGACGCGGTGGCGCTCATATTCGGTGTCGTTGGCCACGAAATGCTTGGGGCAGGCCGCGACGCCTTCGGATTGCACGCCTTGGACGAAGGCCGTCGCCAGCGCGCCGGTGAGAATGGGATCTTCGGAATAGCATTCGAAGTTGCGCCCGCCGATCGGCGTGCGCTGCAGATTGATCGTCGGGCCGAGGAGAATTTGGGCCTTCTTGGTCTTGGCTTCGCGGGCGAGCGCGACGCCGATGGCGTAGAGCAAGTCCGGATCGAAGGTCGCCCCCATCGCGACGCCGACGGGAAAGCACGCCGCCGTAGCCCCGCTCGACAAGTCGCCGCGCGCGCCATTGGGGCCGTCGGTCATCTTGAACGCAGGCAGGCCCAAGGCGGGCGAGGCGTGTGTGCGCCAAAAATCCCGTCCGCTCATCACGCGGACCTTCTCTCTCAACATGTCATGCGTCACGGCGCTCTCCCGAAAGCCCTGACGGCATATTCAGTGCCTGCGCGCAAAAGCAAAATCGCCATCCCTTGAAATAAGCGATGCGCCGCGCCGAACGGATTTGGCTTTTCGCGAATGCGGGACGTGGTGCCTAGGGGCGGAATCGAACCACCGACACGCGGATTTTCAATCCGCTGCTCTACCGACTGAGCTACCTAGGCGCGCCGCGTGGGCGGAGGGGGTGTATAGCGGCGGCGTCGGGGGCCGTCCAGCCGTCGCCCGCCTCGCCGGGCGTCCCGGATTGGAGTATCACACGCTGATGTTACGCCTCCTGAGTGCGGCCGCCGCCGCCCTGGCGCTCGCCGCTTGCGCGTCGACGCCTGATCGCAACGCCGGGTTCGACCTGATCGACATGCAGCGCCGCCTCGATGCGCGCGGCATCGGCTTCGGCGTGGGCCTGCCGCCGGGCGGGGGCGACGGGGTCTTGTTCACGCTGCGCTTCCGCACCGCCGACGCCGACGACGCCGCGCCGATCACGGAGGCCGATTTCCGCGCCGCCGCCGAGGCCGCAGCGCCCGAAGGCTGCACCCTTGCGGCGCTCACGCCGCAGGCCGATGGCGGGATGCTGGCGAGCTATGATTGCCCCTGATTGGGGCCGCGCGAGCGACGGAGGGCGGACGTGTTCATTTCCTACAAGCGCGAAGACCACGACCATGCCCAAAGGCTCGCCCAGACGCTTGAGCGCCAGGGGTTCGACGTCTGGTGGGATTTTGAGCTCTTGTCCGGCGAGCCGTACCGCAAAGTGATCCAGCGCATGATGGACGAGTGCAAAGCGGCGGTCGTCTTGTGGTCGCGCCGCGCGGTGGAGAGCGATTTCGTGCTCGACGAGGCGGGCTACGCGAAGGCTCAAGGCAAGCTCTGCCCCGCACGCATCGACGATGTCGCCCCGCCGTTCGGGTTTCAGCAGGCACACACCGTCGATCTCTCGGACTGGACCGGCGATCCCGGGCACGAGGCCTTCCAGGCGCTGTTGCGCGCCATCGAAGCCAAGGGGAACAAGGCGGCGGCGCCTGGCGCTGCGCCGCGCTCGCCGGCGGAGGAGGCGCGCCGCATCGAGATGGAGGCGTTCAAGGCCGCCCAGATCGCCGGCGACCGCCGTGCCTTCGAGGCTTATCTGAGCGCTTATCCCAATAGCGCCTTCGCGGATTTCGTCCGCGCCCAGATGCGGGGCGGGCAGGTGTCTAGACGCG
>CAZMRN010000243.1:2599-4081 GCA_964568575.1 uncultured Caulobacteraceae bacterium | reverse complement strand
AGGCGCCATTTCGAATCCGGCGCGCGCCGCCAGGTGCCCGAACCCGTGCAGGGCGCATCGACGAGAACGATGTCAGCTTTTTGTTTCAAATCCGCCAAAACATCGCGATCGCGCGCCGGCGGCCGGATCTGCACATTGCGCACGCCGGCCCGGTCGAGCCGCTCCTTCAAAGGCGCAAGCCGTCGGCCGTCGATGTCGAAGGCGTAGATCTGGCCGCTATTGCCCATCATCGCAGCGAGCGCCAGCGTCTTGCCGCCGCCGCCGGCGCAGACGTCGGCCACCTGCATGCCCGCCTGCGCCCCGCACAGGAGCGCAGCCAATTGACTGCCTTCGTCCTGCACCTCGAACCAGCCCTTCACGAAGGCCTGTTCGCTGGCCCAGGGAAAGGATCGGCCCTGCGCCCAGGGAATGCGCACGCCGTGCGGCGCATAGGGCGCAGGCTGCGGCGGCTCGACGAGGCGCGGGCTTTTGGCGAGCGCGGCGATCAGCGCGTCGCGGTCGGTTTTCAGCGCATTGGCGCGCAGATCAAGCGGCGCGGGCGCGGCGAGCGCTGCGCCCTCCTCCGCCCGCGCATCGCCGAAAGCGCGCGCGAGACTGTCGTCGAGCCATTCGGGATAATCGCCGCGCACGTGAGGCGGCGCGTCGTCGAGCGTTCCGCCGCGCAAACGCGCCATCTCCTCTTCGCTAGGACTTTCGGGCGCGTGCGGCTCCGCGCACAGCGCTTCGAGGTCTTCGGCGGAGACGCCGAACCCCCAATGCGCGGCGCCGAACGCCCAAGCGCGCGGCGTATCGGCCTTGAGCCGCCACGCGCTCGACGCCTTCCAGCGCAGGCTTCCGAACACCAGATCGCCGATCGCGCTGCGATCCTTGGAGCCCGCGAACCGGTGCGTCAGCGCCCAATCCTTGAGCGCGTCTGCGGCCGGGCGCTTGCGCGTCTCCATGTCTGACAGAACTTCGATTGCGGCCTGAAGCCGCGCGCCGGCGCGCATGGGAGAACCCCTCTAAAAACTTCGCCGCTGCGATCAGCCGCCCAGCGGATAATTCGGCGCCTCGCGCGTGATGGCGACGTCATGGACATGGCTTTCGCGCAGGCCCGCCGCCGAGATGCGCACGAACCGCGCATTCTTGCGCAAATCCGCAAGCGTTCGCGCGCCGGTATAGCCCATCGCCGCGCGCAAACCGCCGACCAATTGATGCAGAATGTTGGCGACGCCGCCCTTGAACGGCACGCGCCCCTCGATGCCTTCGGGCACCAATTTCATCTGATCGGAAACTTCCTTCTGGAAATAGCGATCCGCCGAACCGCGCGCCATGGCGCCGAGCGATCCCATGCCGCGATAGGTCTTGTAGGAGCGGCCTTGGAACAGGATCACCTCGCCCGGCGCCTCTTCCGACCCCGCCAGCAGCGATCCGATCATCGCGACCTCCGCGCCGGCCGCAAGCGCCTTGGCCAGATCGCCGGAAAACTTGATGCCGCCGTCC
>CAZMRN010000243.1:0-2528 GCA_964568575.1 uncultured Caulobacteraceae bacterium | reverse complement strand
CGATGCGCGTGGTGCAGATCGAGCCCGGCCCGATGCCGACCTTGATCGCATCCGCGCCCGCATCGATCAGCGCCTTTGCGCCGTCATGGGTGGCGACGTTGCCGGCGATCACCTGCACGCGATTGGAATGGCGCTTCACGCGATCGACCGCCTTCAGCACCAATTGCGAATGGCCGTGCGCGGTGTCGATCACCAGCACGTCTACGCCCGCCTCGATCAGCGCCAGAGACCGCTCGAACCCGTCATCGCCCACCGTCGAGGCGGCGCCGACGCGCAGGCGGCCCTGCTCATCCTTGGCGGCATGGGGAAACGCTTGCGCCTTTTCGAAATCTTTCACCGTGATGAGGCCGACGCAATTGTCGTCGCGATCGACCACCACGACGCGCTCAATGCGATGCTTGTGCAGAAGCGCGCGCGCCTCGGCCTGGTCGGCGCCCTCGCGCACCGTGATCAGACGGTCCTTCGTCATTAGATCGGCGACGCGCTCATGGCCTTCCGCAAAGCGCATGTCGCGATTGGTGAGGATGCCGACGAGCTTCTTCGATCCGCGCGCAACCACCGGAAAACCGCCGACGCCGCGCTGGCGCTTGATCTCGACGATCTCGGCGATCGGCTGATCGGGATGGATGGTGATCGGATCGATCACCATGCCGCTCTCGAACTTCTTGACCATGCGCACCTGCTCGGCCTGGGCGGCGGGGTCGAGATTGCGGTGCACGACGCCCAGCCCCCCGGCCTGCGCCATGGCGATGGCCAGCCGCGCCTCTGTGACGGTGTCCATCGCGGCGGAGATCAAGGGAATGTTGAGCTGAACCGTGCGCGTCAGCCGGGTGCGGGTGTCGGCCTCGGCGGGCAACACCTCGGACGCGCCCGGCTCGAGCAGCACGTCGTCAAAGGTCAGCGCATCGCGGATTTCCATGGACGGCTGGTAGAGAGTCGGGCGCGATTTGGCAAGGCGACGGCCTTAGCGCGCCCTCTCCCTCCGAGAGGAGGGAGAGGGTTGGGGTGAGAGTGGTGCGCTAAAGGTGTAGAGATTGCGCGCACTAATCTTGCGTCTGCGCAGCCCCCTCACCCTGCCCTCTCCCCCAATTTGGGGGAGAGGGTGGAGCTGGCTACCGCCTTCCCTTCGCCACCACATACACTTCCGCGCTCTCCGCCCGGCTCGCTTTCGGCTTGGCGTGGCGGACGCTGGCGAAGCCTTGTTTCAACCGCGCGAGGACGTCGGCGTCGAGGCCGCCTTGAAACGCCTTCGTCACGAACGCGCCGCCCGGCGCCAGCGCCTGCAGCGCAAAATCCGCCGCCGCTTCGGCCAGCGCGCCGGTTTTGATCTGGTCGGTTTTGGCGTGGCCGGTGGTGTTCGCGGCCATGTCAGAGAGCACAAGATCCGGCTTGCCGCCGAGCGCCTTGAGCAGCGCTTCGGGGGCCTCCGGCGACAGGAAATCCAGTTGCAGGAACGTCGCCCCGGGGAGCGCATCGATCGGCAAAAGATCCACGCCGACGACCGCGCCCGCGCCGCGCTTGACGCACACCTGCGCCCAGCCGCCGGGCGCTGCGCCGAGATCGAGCACGCGCGCGCCTTTGCGGATGAGTTTGAACTGGTCGTCCAGCTCGATCAGCTTGAACGCGGCGCGGGCGCGCCAGCCTTCGGCCTTGGCGCGCTGCACGTAGGGATCGTTCAAGTGCCGCTCGATCCAGCGGCGCGACGATTCGGAATGTTTCGACGACGCCTTCACGCGCGCCTCCAAGCCGCGCGGTTCGCTTTTTTCGCCGGCCTTCGGCCCGCGCCAGCGGCGTTTTTCCTCGTCAGCCATGATCGCGCGCCATTAGCGTCATCAGCATGCCTTCGCGCAGGCCGCGATCGGCCACGCGCAGGCGCTGCGCGGGCCACAAGCTCAGCACCGCCTCGAGGATGGCGCAGCCCGGCAGCACCAGATCGGCGCGATCGCGTCCGATGCAGGGATGGCGCGCGCGCTGCGCCGGCGTCATGCGTTTGAGGACGGCGGCGGCGGCGTCGCAGGCGGCGCGCGTCATCCACAGGCCGTCGACGCGCGCGCGCTGGTAGCGGCGCAGATTGAGATGCACGCCGGCGAGGCTGGTGACCGTGCCCGAGGTGCCGACGATATGGCCGCGATCGGCTTCGAACGCGGCGGCGATTGCGGTTTGCTCGGCGAACGGCGCCAGCGAGTCGAGCACTACATCGCGCATGTCGGCGAACCAGGCCGCCAGGTCCTCACGCTCGGGCATGCGCTCGGCGAGATGCACAACCCCGACCGGCGCGGACGTCCACGCCGCGATCGGCGGCGGGGCGCCGGGCGCAGCGGCGGCGGCTTCGACCAGCGACAGCTCCGTCGAGCCCCCCCCGATGTCCACCACGAGCGCATAGGCGGCGCCGGGATCGATTAGGCTGGCGCAGCCCAGCACGGCCAGGCGTGCCTCCTCTGCGGGATCGATGATCTCGAAGGCGAGCCCAAGCTCTGCGCGCACGCGCTCCAGGAAGGCCGGGCCGTTGGCCGCCTGCCGGCACGCCT
>CAZMRN010000242.1:0-4106 GCA_964568575.1 uncultured Caulobacteraceae bacterium | reverse complement strand
CACGGTCGCCATGCGGGCGCGAAACCCGTGCCGGCGCTTCCGCACGAGCTTGCTCGGCTGGTAGGTGCGCTTGGTGGCCACGGGGACGCCTCTTTCTGGATTAAAAATTAAGCCGGGTGAGCTACAGGACCCCTCACCGGTCGTCAAGCCGGCGCGGCCGCGCGCTTCGTCCGATACCATAGATCCACCGGGGGCGCGACAATGGCTGGGAGTGCGATGGGCGCAGTGCGGGGCTTCATGGGGGCGGCGTGGCCGGCCTTGGCGCTGCTCGCGGCGCTCGGCCTATTCTTTCTGTTGGGGCTCGACCGCGTTGTCAGCCTGGAGGCGCTGCGCGAGCGCCATGCCGAACTGGCCGCCTGGACCGCGGCGCACCCGCTTCTGGCCGGCTTCGCCTTCGCCGCCTTCTGCGTGATCCTGATGGCCATCGCGTTTCCCAGCGTCGGGGTTCTGTTCATCGCGGGCGGGTTCCTGTTCGGCCTGTGGGGGGCGCTGTTGAGCGCCTTCTTCGCCAGCGTCGGCGGAACCATTTTCTTTCTGGCGGCGCGATCGGCGGCGGGCGCGGCCCTGCGCGACCGGTTCGCCGGCGTCATCGCCCGCCTGCGCGACGGCTTTCAGCGCAACGCCTTCACCTATCTCCTGTCGCTGCGCCTGATGCCGGTGATCCCGTTCCTGGCGGCTTCAACTGCGGGCGCGGCGGCGGGGATGGGCGCTGCGCCGTTCTTCCTCGCCACTTTCGTCGGCTCGCTGCCGGCGGCGTTCGTCTGGGGCGCGATCGGCGCCGGCGCGGGCGAAATCTTTCGCAAGGGCGGCGCGCTGTCGATCGGCGAGATCGTGACCCGCCCTGAGATGCTGCTTGCGCTCGCGGTCATGGCCGGCCTGTCGATCGCCGCGCTCGCGTTCAATCGCCGCAAGGGCTAACGGTTTGGCGGCGGTGCGCGCATTCTTTCAGGGTCTCGCGGGCCGGCTGTTCGCCTTCACGCTCGCGGTGACGCTGGCGGCAGAAGCGCTCGTCCTCGCGCCGACCCTGGCGGATTTCCACGAAGCGCGCGTGCGCGACCGAATCAATCTGGCCCAGACCGCAGCGCTCGCCCTCGAAGCTTCGCCGGACGCGGTCATCTCCCCGGCGCTGCAGGTCGAATTGCTCGACAGCGCCGAGGTCAAGCGCATCGCGCTGCGCCGCGACGGCGCGCGCGAATTGCTGCTTGAACAACCCTTCGACGCACCGGCGGAAATCCGCGTATTCGACTATACGCGCGCTGACGGCTGGGCGCGCTTGCGCTTTGCGATGGAGACGCTTCTGGCCCCGCCGGGGCGCGTTCTGCGCGTGATCGCCACGCCGCGCTTCGGCTCGGGCGACTTTATCGAGATCGTGTTCAACGAGCAGCCGCTGCAGCGCCAGTTGCGCCAGTTCGCCGGCCAAACGCTGGTGCTGTCCATGCTGATCGCCGCGATCGCGGCGGCGCTGGCGTACGCGCTTCTCATCGTCGCCTTCGTACGTCCGATGCGTCAGCTGACGCAGGCGATCGAAGCGTTTCGCGCCGCGCCGGAAAACGCCGCCATCGTGTTTCCACGCAGCAATCGGACCGACGAAATCGGTCGCGCGCAGCGCGCCGCAGCCGAAATGGCAGATCAGATCCGCGCCAGTTTGCGCCAGCGCGAGCGGCTCGCCGCGCTCGGCGGCGCCGTCGCGCGCATCGCGCACGATCTGCGCAATATGCTGGCGACGGCGCAATTGGTGTCCGAACGGTTGGTGAAATCCGAAGATCCCGCCGTCAAGCAAGTGGCGCCGCGCCTTGAGCGCGCGATCGGACGCGCCGCGGGCTTGGCGCAATCGGCGTTGCTTTACGGACGTGCGCAGGAATCCGCGCCGACGCTTGCGCCCATTCGCGTGGGCGAGGCGCTGCAAGAAGCGGCGGAAGATGCGCTGGCTGCGTTTCCCAGCGTGCAATGGCGCATCGATGCGGCCAACGACATCATCGCCATCGCCGACGCCGACCACCTGCACCGCATCCTGGTCAATCTGTTGCGCAACGCCGCGCAGGCGGCTGCGGGAACCGCCCTGCGCGGCGAGGACGCTATCGTTCTCAGCGCCGCGCGCAGCGGCCCGCGCGTCGTAATCCGCGTCAGCGACCGCGGGCCGGGCGTGCCGGAAAGCGTCAGAGCGCGCCTGTTCGAGGCGTTTTCCTCCGCAGAGCGCGACGGCGGCTCCGGCCTCGGGCTCGCCATTGCGCGCGAACTGGCGCGCGCGCAGGGCGGCGAGGTCGCGCTCGAAGCGTCGAGCGATGCGGGCGCGACTTTTGCGGTGACCTTGGCGGCCGCCTAGGCTGCTACGGCGCAGGAATGCGCGCCACGACCCCTTCGCGACGCGGATCGGCCGCGGCCTCGATCCCGTTCGGCGTCACGCGCAGGCCGTGGAGGCCGCTGTCTTCGCTTTCGCTTTCGCGCAACGACCAGCCGCGTGCGGCGAGCCCTTCGGCGATTCCAGCCGGCAGACGCTGCGCCTCGATGCGCGTGGGCCGGCGCTGCGACACGACGTTGCCGACATTCACCGCCTCCTGCAGCGGCAGATTCCAATCGAGCGCGGCGATGATCGTGCGCGAAACATAGGCGATGATGGCCGAGCCGCCGGGCGAGCCGATCGCCATTTCCAGATTGCCGTCGGCGTTGAAGATCAGCGTCGGCGCCATCGACGAGCGCGGGCGCTTGCGCGGCCCCGGCGCATTGGCGACGGGCAGGCCGCCGATCTCGCCGGCGAGCGAAAAATCGGTGAGCTGATTGTTCAGGAAGAAGCCCGCCGCCATGCGGTTGGAGCCGAACGGCGCCTCGATCGTCGCCGTCAGCGCTGCGACATTGCCGTCATGATCCATCACCGTGAGGTGCGTCGTGCCGGGTGTCTCGTCGGTCGCGTCGCGGCCCCAGCGGCCGAGCAGGGTTTCCCCGCCGATGATCGCTGCAGGATCGCCCGGTCCGACGCCCGCCGGCGCGCGCGCCAGATCGATCAGACGCGCGCGCGCGTCCAGATAGGCGGGCGCCGTCAGCCCCGCCGTCGGCACGGGCGCGAAGGCGTCGTCGGCGACGTAATAATCGCGGTCGGCGTAGGCGAGGCGGCTGGCCCACAGGAACGCCGCCCAATCGTCGACGGCGGTTGCGCCTTGAGGCGTCGGACGCGCGCGCTCGTACAGGCCGAGGATCGACAGCACCGCCACGCCGCCCGAACTCGGCGGCGGCATCGAGCACACGCGATAGACACGGTAGGCGCCGCAGATCGGGTCGAGACGGCGCGGCGAGACCCTCGAGCGAGAGCGCGCCCGGCCGCGGGCCGCGTTGCGCGACGGCGACGATCTCTTCCGCGATCGGGCCGTGCGTCATGGCGCGCGCGCCGTTCTGCGCGATGGCGCGCAACGTCTCGGCATAGCGCGGATTGCGCAGCACCGCGCCCACGGGCAGCGGCGCGCCGTCTGGCGTCAGCAGATAGGCGCGCGCGGCGGGGTCCTCGCGCAGTCCGCCGCGCTGCACCATCGCGGCGATGATGCGATGCAGCCGCGGCGTCACCGCAAAACCCTCCTCGGCGGTGCGGATCGCCGGCGCGAACAAGCGCGCCCAGGGCAGGCGGCCATGCTCGCGATGCGCCATCTCCAGCATCGGCATCAGCGCCGGCGCGCCGGTGGACAGCCCGCTGCCGACCGCCAAGGGGTAGGGATAGGGCCGTCCGGTTTCGGGATCGCGGAACAGGCTGGGCCCGGCCGTCGCTGGGGCGATCTCGCGCCCGTCGAAGGCGTCGAGGTCGCGCCGGGCGGGCGCCCAGGTCAGCAGAAAGCCGCCGCCGCCGAGGCCGGCCGATTGCGGCTCGACGAGGCCCAGCATGGCCATGGTCGCGATGGCGGCGTCCGTGGCCGAACCGCCGGCGCGGATGATCTCCTCGCCCGCCGCCACGGCGATGGGGTGCGCGGCGGTGACGATGGCCTCGCGGCGCGCCGGTGTGGACGTCGTGGCGCATCCCGCCAGGAACGCGACGAGCGTGAGCGCCGCCGCCGCCAAGCCGCGCCGGTTCAAGAGCTTGTGGGTCATGCCGGCTGTTCTTACACGGGTCGCAGGGGCCGCCAAAC
>CAZMRN010000241.1:0-4133 GCA_964568575.1 uncultured Caulobacteraceae bacterium | reverse complement strand
CGATCAGGTCGGCGTAGGGGCCCTCGCCGCGCTGACGCAATCCCCAGGCGGGGTCGTAGTCGCGACCGCCGCGCGCCGTACGCACATGGCTCAAGATGCGCTGGGCGCGGTTCGGCGTGTGCTGGGCGAACCAGTCGCGCGCCAGCTCCTTGATCTCCAGCGGCATGCGCAACAGCACATAGCCGGCCTGGCGGGCGCCGGCCTCGCGCGCGGCCTCCAGGATGGCTTCGATCTCATGGTCTGTGAGGCCGGGAATGAGCGGCGCGACCGTCACCGCCACCGGCACGCCGGCGTCGGCGAGCGCGCGGATCGCTTCGAGCCGGCGATGGGGCGCGGCCGCGCGCGGCTCCATTTTGCGCGCCAGCGCGCGGTCGAGCGTGGTGATCGAGATCGCCGCCTTGGCCAGGCCCTGCGCGGCCATCGGCGCCAGGATGTCGAGATCGCGGATCGGCGCCTGGCTCTTGGTGACGATGGCGACGGGATGCTGGAACCGCTGCAGCACCGCCAGAACCGCGCGCGTCAGCCGATAGGTGCGCTCGATCGGCTGATACACG
Source organism: uncultured Caulobacteraceae bacterium (assembly GCA_964568575.1). Classification (GTDB taxonomy): domain Bacteria; phylum Pseudomonadota; class Alphaproteobacteria; order Caulobacterales; family Aquidulcibacteraceae; genus RI-43. The sequence goes on along the minus strand of CAZMRN010000241.1, from coordinate 3,579 downwards.
TCGGTCACGCCGCCCATCATGATCATCGCCGGCCTGTAGGACGGCGCGCGCAATTCGCGATCGACAAGCTCCGCCGCATTGATCTTGGCGAACAGCCGGGTCTCGAAATCGAGCCCCGGCGACAGCCCGGCATAGGCGTGGTTCGGCCGGGCGTAGCAATAGAAGCAGCCGTGCTCGCAGCCGCGATAGGTGTTGATGGTGCGGTCGAAGGAGATGTCGGGGCTTTGGTTGTAGCTGATGATCGAGCGCGCGGTTTCGATCGTCACCGTGGTGCGCGGCGCTGCGCCCGCTTCTTCAGGCTCGCCCCAGCCGTCGTCGAACGGATCGCGCGACCAGGTCTCGTAGCGGCCGCTGGCGTTGCGGGCGGCGCCGCGGCCTTTGGGGGCGGGACGATCCATCCCGCCAGCTTAGCCGGACTATCGAACAAAACAAGAACAAACTTAGAGGAAGGACATGTCCCGCTCGAAGCTGCGGAAGCGCATGCCGGCGTCGATATAGAGCGTCTGGCCCGTCACGGCGGGGCTCTCCAGAAGGTAGCGCACGGCGCCGGCGATATCGTCGGCCGTGGCCCCGCGGCAGGGCATCGTGCAGCCGCTTGAAATCATCCTCCGACTGATCCGGCGCCGGCAGCACATAGCCGGGCGCCACCGCGTTCACCCGCACGCCCGGCGCCAGCGCGCGGGCGAGCATCTCCGTGGCCCCCATCAGCGCGTATTTCGACAGCGTGTAGGAGAAGTGGTCGGGATACGGATTGGCCAGTTTGAAATCGAGGAAATTGACGAGCGATCGCCCGGGGCGCCCGGCGGTGCGCGCGGCGAAATGCTTGGCGATCAGGGCCGGGGCGAGCGCATTGAGCCGCATCGCGCGCTCGAACAGCGCAGGGTCGAGCGCAGCGATCGTGTCGTGCTCGAAGCTCGCGGCGCAATTCACCACCGCGATCAAACGTTCGCTCGCCGCCGCATCGGCTTCGCGCACGAGGATTTCCGCAGCGCCCGGGTCGGCGAGATCGGCGGCGAACGCCGCGCCCTCGCCGCCATGATTGCGGATCGCGTCGAGCAATTCGATCGCGGGCAGCGCGGCGCTGCGATACTGCACCACGACGCCCCAGCCGGCGCGCGCCAGCTCGATCGCGCACGCAGCGCCCAGGCGCTGCGCCCCGCCCGTGATCAGCGCCCAGCGCGCCGGCGCGCTCATCTGGACCGCCGCAGCAGAACGGAGACCATGCCGGCGCCGGCGAGCACGGAGGGCTTTTTCACCACGATTTCGGCCTCGATCACATCCTCGCCCAGCGCCAGGCAGTGCGCGGCGACGCGGTCGGCGATGGTTTCGATCAGCTTGAACGGCCCCAGCGCGGGCAACCCCGCGCGCAGGAAGCCGATGATGGCATCATAATCGATGGTCGCGTCGAGCTCGTCGGCGCCGGGCGTGCGCGCCACCGTGATTGCGGCGCTGATCAGCACGGTCTGCGGCGCGGCGCGCTCGGCCTCGCTGACGCCGAGATGCAGCGCGCACGGCGCATCCTCGACCCGCAGGATCAACAGATCGCCAGCGAGGCTCGCCGCCATCAGGGAAGACGCGTCATCCATGCCTGTTCGCCTAAAGCGCGCCGCGGCTCCTGCAAAGCGCCTTGCTCAGCGGCGCGTGAAGTGCAGCGCTTTGGTGAGGAAGGACGTCTGGGCGCCGTCCTGGCGGAAGCCCGCCTCGTCGAACAGGGCCGACAGATCCTCTTTCTGATACGACTTGTAGAACGGCTCGTGAAAGCCGTGCGGGAAGTAATCGAGCATGCGGTCGAGGTGAGGCGCGTCGCCCGTTTGCAGCGAATCCGCGAAGATCAGCGCGCCGCCGGGCTTCAAGACGCGCGCGCATTCGCGCGCTGCCGCGCGCCGCGCCTTCGGCGGCAATTCGTGGAACAGATAGATGCAGGTGATCAGATCGAGGCTTTGGTCCTCGAACGGCATCTGTTCGGCCGCGCCGGCGATGAGCTCGACCTGCGGCCAGCGCGCCAGACGCGCGCGCGCCTCGTCGAGATAGGCCGGCGACAGATCGAGTCCGCTGGCGTTCAGCCGCGGAAACGCGTCGAGCATCTGGCTCAAGAACCGCCCATTGCCGCACGCGACGTCGAGCGCGCGCACGCGGCGCTGGTCGCGCCCGCGCAGCCAGCTTGCGGCCATGCCGAGCGCGCAGCGGCGCATCACATCCGCCGCGCCGCCGAACAGCACCTCGACCTGCGTGTCGTAGAGTTGCGCGCTGTCGCGCGTCAGCCAGCCGCCGGACTGGTAATGGAAATTCTGCAGATAATACGCCGGATAACGATCCTGCGCGACGTTGGTCTCGCGCACCTCCACGCCGCGCCGCTGCAGCCGCCGCGCATCGACCTTCGGCAGATCCTCGAAGAAGCGCGCCGAATTGCGCAACGCCTTCAGGGCATTCTGCACGCCGAAATCCTGCGGCGCAGGATAAAGCCCGGCTTCGATATTGGCGCGGTCGAGCGCGAACGCGTCGAGGAAGGATTTGCGGATCGCGGCGGCGTCGCCCGCCGGCGCGCGCGGTTCGTAGCGCGGCTCTCCCGGCGGATCGATCGGGCCCGAAAGCCGCCGCGCCAACAGATAATGGCTCATGTACCAGGCCACGCGCGCGCCTTGCGCGGCGGCGTAGCGCGCTCTCGCCAGCGTGCGCGCCGGCGCTGCGTTCACGCGTCCTTCGGATCGGGCCATTGCGTGATCCTTTTCATCAATTGACGCACTTTCTGGTTCCGCTCGGGCCGCGTCTTGCCGCGCACCGAGACGTTCGCGGCATGCACGCTTTCGGGGTCGCCGGACACCAGCGGATGCCACCAGAACAGATCGCGCCCCTCATGCACAAGCCGATAGGCGCAGGTTTTGGGCAACCAGGTGAGCTCCCCGATCGTTTGCGGCGTCAGCTTGACGCAATCGTCCACGATGTCGCGACGCTGGTCGTAGTTCGAGCAGCGGCAGGATTTGTCGTCGAACAATTTGCACGCCACGTCGGTGAGATAGATTTCGCCGGTGTCCTCGTCCTCCAGGCCGATCAGGCAGCATTTGCCGCAGCCGTCGCACAAGCCCTCCCATTGGGCTTCGCTCATGGCGGCGAGCGGCGTGGTTTTCCAATAGGGGTCGCTCATCGCTGGAACACGCCCACGATTTCGATGTGCGGGCTCCAGCGGAACTGGTCCACCGGCGTCACGCTGACAAGAGCGAACCCGCCATCGACGAGCGCGCGCGCGTCGCGCGCAAACGAACCCGCGTCGCACGACACGGCGGCCACGCGCTCGGCTTTCGAGGCGGCGATCTGCTCGGCCTGCAGCCGCGCGCCCGACCGCGGCGGGTCGAACACGATGGCGTCGCATTTCTTCAGCTCCAACGCCGAGATCGGCGTGCGCAGAAGGTCGCGCCGCGCGACGGTCACGCCATGCAGGCCGCCGGCGGCGTCGGCTGCGCGCTTCAGCGCCGCCAGCATCGTCTCGTCGCCCTCCACCGCCAGCACCTCGGCGAAGGCCGCAAGGCGCAGGCCGAACGTGCCGAGCCCGCAAAACAAATCCGCGACCCGCCGCGCGCCGGC
>CAZMRN010000240.1:0-4140 GCA_964568575.1 uncultured Caulobacteraceae bacterium | reverse complement strand
TAGAGCGCGCGCGCCGCCGCCAGCGCGTAATTCCCGCCGGAGCCGACGGCGATCACGTGATGCTCCGGCTCGACGACGTCGCCCGCGCCCGTAAGCAACAAGGTGTCGCGCGCATCCGCCACGATAAGCATCGCCTCGAGGCGCCGCAGCGCGCGATCGGTGCGCCAATCCTTCGCCAGATCGACGCAGGCGCGCGCCAATTGCGCGGGATATCGCTCCAACTTCTGCTCCAGCCGTTCGAACAGGGTGAGCGCATCCGCGGTCGCGCCAGCGAACCCGGCGATGACGCGCCCATCCGCCAGCGGCCGCACCTTGCGCGCATTGCCTTTGAGGATCGTCGCGCCGGTGGAGACCTGCCCATCCCCGGCGATCACCACCGATCCGGCCTTTCTGACGGCCAAAATCGTCGTTCCATGCCAATCCAGCGTCATCGCGCTGATGTGGCCTTGAACGCGCGGACGATCAAGCCGCGTCGGATTTGCCGCGCACTGGCGCTGCGGCGCGATGCTGTGCGCGCAGGCGTTCGGCGAAGGCTTCGGCCGGCTCGGCCGCGCCGTAGAGAAAGCCTTGTCCGATCAGGCAGCCGCGACGGCGCAGGAATTGCGCTTCGCGCTCCTGCTCGATGCCCTCGGCGACGACCTGCATGTCGAGCGTCGCCGCCATGGCCAAAATCGTCTCGATGATCGCCGGCGCATGGCGGTCGCGCTCCAGGCCGCGGACGAATTGCTGATCAATTTTAAGTACGTCGAACGGCAGGCGCGTGAGCGCGGCGAGGCTCGAATGGCCGCAGCCGAAATCGTCGATCGAGAAGCGCACGCCGCGCTCGCGCAGCGGCTCGATCAGACGCATCGCCTGATCCGGATTCTCCATCGCGATCGATTCGGTCAGCTCCAGTTCGAGGCAGAAGGCCGGCAGGCCGGCCTGGTCGAGAATCTTCAGCACGTGATCGGGGAACGCCTCGTCGCGAAACTGCAGCGCCGACACGTTCACCGCCACCTGCACGCCGATGCCCTCGCGCGCCCAGGCGGCCGCTTTCCAGCACGCCTCGCGCATGATGGCGTCAGCCACCTGGCTGATCAGGCCGGTCTCTTCGGCCAGCGGAATGAACACGGCGGGGCTGACGATCGTGCGATCCGGGCGGATCCAGCGCGCCAGCGCTTCGCAGCCCTCGATGCGTCCATCGGCAAGATTGACCTTCGGCTGGAAGTAGGCGCGAAACTCGTTGCGCTCAATGGCGGCCCGCATTTCGTGCTCGAGCGCGATGCGGTCGACGACGTCGCGGTCGAGCGCGCTGGTGAACATCTTCACCGCGCCCGGCGCATCTTTCGCGGCGTGCAGCGCCAGACGCGCATTTCGCGTCAAGGTTTCGGCGTCGCCGCCGTCATGGGCGACGATCGCGGCGCCGCAGCGCGCATCCAGATTGAGCTTGAGGTCGCGCCATTCGAACGGCTGATTGATCGCGCTCGTCAGCATCTGCGCATAACGCACCACATTCGAGGGACTGGGAAAGCTTGGCGCGATCAATGCGAATTCGTGCTGGCGCAGGCGCGCGATGAAGGTTGGCTTTTCCTGAAAGGATTGCGTACGCACGACCCGATCCACCGTACGAACAGCTGTGCGCAGGCGCTCAGCGACGCGAGCCATGAGATCGTGCGAGGCATCCTGGCCAAGCGTTTCGAGCAAGCGCGTCAGTCGGGCGAAATCGATGACGATCACAGCGCCAGTGGGACCATTGGCGTCCGCGCGGCCTACGAACGCGTTGAGTTCACGCGCAAACTTTTCCCCGTTCGGCAAATTCGTGGCGGCGTCGACATAAGCCAACCGCTGCACGCGGCGCATCGAATCGTCGAGGCGCGCCATCATGCGATTGAAGGCCGCCGCCAGCGCCTCGAATTCATCGCCCGTCTTGATGTCGATGCGCTCGCCTCGACCGTGCGTGCTGGTGCGTTCGGCGAAGGCGATGAGCTGCGCCATGGGTGCGACAGTTCGCCGCACAATGACAACCGTCAACGCCACGGCGGCGGCGAGGAAGGCGGCTGCGATCGCGATGAATATGGCGATTTGTGCGGCGCTTTGCGCGTACAACGGTTGCGTGTGTTGCCGGGCGATCAAGTACCCCGCCGTCCGGCCGTCCGACTGGATCGGCGCAGCGGCGATGGCGACGCCCTCGCCCGCCATCGAGACCACGTCGCCCCGGGCGCGCACCGCCTCGATCAAGCGGCGTTCCGCAGGCGATTCCGCTGCGCCAACGGCGGCGATGACAGTCCCGTCCGGCGCCACAATCGCCGTGCGCTCGATCTCGCGCCAGCCTTCGGCGATCTCAAGATAGCGCGTAAGCCGTGGCGCGTCATGAATGCGCGGCCCGGCGTTGCGCGCGATGATCCCGACATAGGCCTCGACTTCCTGCTTCGCGCTGGTGCGCGCTTCCTGCTGCTGCAGCAGCGCGAATGCGGCGCCCATCACCATCGCAAACGCCGTAAGCACGGCGGCGATGAATAGGGACGCCCGCCGAGAAAGGCTCAGTCGGCGCCGATGCGCCGGCGCATCCAAGGGGGGTTCCGCTGCGGCCATGCAAATATTCAGTCAATACTCACGCTGCTCCCTACCAATTTGCGGTTCATTCGTTATAATGTGCTGAAGGTGTAGCCATTGTTCCGGATGTTGAGCAGCGCGGCTTCGCAAGTCTTCGTTCATGAAAGTATTTGAGGGGTAAATGCGAAAGGGCTCTATCCGGCGAGAGACGAAGGAAACGCGCATCGCGGTCACGCTCGATCTCGACGGCGTCGGAAAGGCCGACGTGCGCACCGGCATCGGCTTCCTTGATCACATGCTGGAAAGCTTCGCCAAGCACGGCGCCTTCGATCTGCAGGTCGCAGCGGAAGGCGATCTCCACATCGACATGCACCACACCACTGAGGACGTCGGCATCTGCATCGGCAAGGCGTTCGCCGACGCGCTCGGCGATTACGCCGGCATCCGCCGTTTCGGCCACGCCTATATCCCGATGGACGAGACGCTCTCGCGCGCGGCGATCGATTTCTCCAACCGGCCCTATCTGATCTGGCGCGTGTCGCTGCCGCGGCCAAAACTCGGCGACATGGACACCGAGCTGTTCAAGGAATGGTTCCACGCCTTCGCGATGAATGCGGGCGCGTGCGTGCACATCGAAAATCTCTACGGCGACAACACCCACCACATCGTGGAATCCTGCTTCAAGGCGCTCGCGCGCGCGACGCGCGCGGCGGTCGAAATCGATCCGCGCCTCGCCGGGCAGTCGCCATCCACCAAGGGCGTGTTGTAAACGGCGCGACGTGAGCCAGACCATCGCCCTGATCGATTACGGCGCCGGCAATCTTCGGTCCGTCGAGCGTGCGCTGACGCGCGCCGGCGGCGCCGTGATCGTGACCAGCAGCCCGGACGCCGTCGCACGCGCGGATCGCATCGTGCTGCCCGGACAAGGCGCCTTCAGCCAATGCATGGCGGGATTGACGGCGCATGGCGATTTGATCGCGGCGCTGCAAGAAGCGGCGATCGAGCGCGCGCGGCCGTTTCTCGGCATTTGCGTGGGCATGCAATTGCTGGCGGATGTGGGGCTCGAGCATGGCGAAACCCCTGGCCTCGGCTGGATCGGCGGCGTCTGCCGACCGCTGCGCGCTGGTCCCGGAGACGTCCTCCCGCATACGGGCTGGAACGATGTGCGCGTCGTGCGCCCGCACCCGGTGCTCGACGCGCTGGCGCCGAGGCAGTTCTGCTATTTCAACCATTCCTTCGTGTTGGAGCCTGCGGCGGGCGATGTCGGCGCAGAAACAACGCATGGCGAAACCTTCGCCAGCGCCGTGGCGCGAGGGACCACGGTCGGCGTGCAGTTTCACCCCGAGAAAAGCCAGGCTGCCGGCATCGCCCTGCTGCAGCGCTTTGTGAGCTGGTCGCCATGATCCTGTATCCCGCCATCGATCTGAAGGACGGCCGCTGCGTGCGTCTGGTCGAAGGCCGCTTCGACGCCGCGACCGTGTTCAATGACGATCCCGCAGCGCAAGCGGCCGCCTTCGAACACGCAGGATTCGAGTGGGTGCACGTCGTCGATCTCGACGGCGCCGTCTCCGGCGCGCCAGGCAACGCCGACGCAGTGTCGACGATCCT
>CAZMRN010000239.1:0-4146 GCA_964568575.1 uncultured Caulobacteraceae bacterium | reverse complement strand
GACGGCGCCGAGATCGGCCGCGCCGTGCTGACCGAGGGCCCGCGCGGCGTGCTGATCCGGCTCAATCTCAACGCTGGCGCCCTCACCCCAGGCTGGCATGGGGTGCACTTCCATCAAATCGGGACCTGCGCGGATTCCGGCGCCGGGTTCACGGCCTCCGGCCCGCACGTGCGCCACTTGCCCGCCGGCGTGCATGGCCTGTTGAACGCCGAGGGGCCCGACGCCGGCGATCTGCCGTCGCTCTATGCGCCTGCCAGCGGCGCCTTCGGCTTCGAGGCGTTTTCGACCTTCGTGACGCTGGCGCCGGCGCCGGTCGGCGAGCGTATGGCTCTGGCCGACGCCGACGGCGCCGCTCTCGTCATCCACGCCAACGCCGACGACCATACCTCACAGCCCATCGGCGGCGCCGGCCCGCGCGTGGCGTGCGCGGCCTTCACCGCCCCAGGCGGGTGAGGCTGATCCGGTCGGCGAGCGCGGTGACGGCCACGCCGGCCAGCACGATCGCTGCGCCGATCAGCGTCTGCACGTTCACCGCATCGCCCATCAGCGCTGCGCCCAGGGCCAGGCCGATGACCGGCGACAAGAACATGAAGGGCGTCGTGCGCGACACCTCATATTTCTGCAGCAATGAAAACATCACCGCATTGGCGAAGATGCTCGAACCGATCGCGGCGAACGCGATCGCCAGCAGCGGCCCCCAGCCGGCCGCCGCGATCGCAGGGCCCGGCGCAGGCTCGCTCGCCAGCGACGCCGGCGTCAGCAAAGCGATGCCGATCAGCGCGATCCAGGCCTGATAGGCCAAGGGATGCACCGGCGGGCTGCGCCGCACGATGACCGACGCCGCGCCATAGATCACCGAGGCCAGCGCCACGAGGGCGAAAGCGCACCATTGCCGCGCCAGCGTCGGCTCCGCCGCCAGCACGACGACGCCCAGCATCGACACCGCGACGCCTGCGATGCGTGCGAACCCCATGCGCTCGCCCAGGAAGATCGAGGCGAAGATCGCCGTCGCCGGGATCCACAATTGCATCGCGATCACCATGGGGCCGACATCCTCGGCCAGCCACAGGCCGACGCTCTGCACGGCGAAATGCACCGCGGTGACCGCGCCCACGAAAAGCAGCGGCTTCAACGCCCCCGGCGCGGGGCGCCAGAACGCCGCCAAAGCCAGCGCGGTGATGGCGAAGCGCAGGCATGCGGCCAGCAGCGGCGGCAGGTGCAAAAGGGCGTACTTCGTGGGGATGGCGTTCGCGCCCCAGATCGCCGCGATCAACAGCAGGGCGGCGACGTCGCGCACCGGCAATCGTCCGTTCCCCGTTGCAGCGGCCGTCATCGCCCCCTCCCCGCCGCCGCCGGCGCGGCGACCCTATGCAGCGTGACGTCGGACACGGCGCGCGCCGATCAAGCATGTCGCCTTCGCCGGGACAACGCCGTCGCCTCGGCGGCGCGGCGCTGCTATGCAGAATGCGGCACAGGGAGGCTCGGATGCGTACACCTCTGGTTTTCGTCACGGCGGCGGCCGCACTGCTCATGGCCTGCGGGCGGGAAACGGCGTCCGGCCCTTCGGCGGGGCCTGACAGCTTCCCGACCGCGACAGCGCGTTACACCGCCCAATACATTATGCGCGACGACGACACAGGCGCGGTGAACATGGAGGGGAAGCTCTATCGCGACGGCGCCGAGCGCATGCGCTTCGACACGGTGCAGAACGGCCAGCCCGTCGCCGTCGTTTTCGACGCTGCCAATCGCCGCTCGCTGATGTTCCGCACCGGCCCTGACGCGCCGCGCGCCGCGCTGGTGTTGCCGCATGAGAATGACGGCCTATTCGACCAAATCGGCCGTTGGGACGATTGGGCGAGCGACCCCGAAGGCGCGCCGACGAAGGTCGGCGAGGATACGGTCGCGGGCTTGCGTTGCGAGGTGTGGCGCTCGCCCGCCGCCGAGGGCGAAGCCGCCGACGAAGTCTGCGTCACGCGCGACGGCGTGCTGTTGCGCTCCGGGACGGTGGGCGCAGCCCATCCGAACCTGATCGCCACGCAAGTCACCCCCGGCGCGCCCGACGCCGCGCTGTTCGCCATCCCCGCGGGCTACGAGGTGATCGATTACGGCCCGTGCATGGCCGCGCAAACCGCCGCGATGGAAGCCGCCAAAGCCGGACAACGGCCCGACATGGCGCAGATGCAGCGCTGCATGGAGATCGGCGAACGCGCATCGGAAATCATGGGCGGGTTCGGGGAGTAGGCGGGGCGCGTTACGGGGCTATCGTCCAAGACAGAAGCTGCGTTGCCGCCAATCGGTGGGCCAGCTAGGGTCATGCCATGGCAGATACGAAAGTCACGGAAATCGTGCTGCGCGGCCCGGTCGCCGAACGCGTGCTGAAGCTCATGACAGATGAGCGCTATGCGCGTCCCGAAGATGCGGTTCAGGACGCGCTGGAATCGCTGGAAGCGAGCCGCGATCCCACATTGGATGCCTGGCTGCGCGGCGTCGTCGTGGAGCGCGCTGCGGCTTTGGCTGCCGATCCCGAGCGCGCTCTGACGGCGGACCAGGTGCGCGCGCGGCTCCGCGTTGGCCCTTGAGCGCGGCGCGTTACGCGGTCGTTTTCGACTTGGAGGCGGAAGCCGATCTCGCCGCCATCCGAGACCATGTCGCCGACGCGCGCGGGCCATCGTTTGCGTCGGACTTTGTCGCGCGTATCGTGACGTATTGTGAAGGGTTCTCCAACCTGCCCCATCGCGGCACGCGCCGCGACGAGGTGTTGGCGGGACTTCGCACCGTGGGATGGCGAAAAACGGTAACGATCGCCTTCGTGGTTTTGGACGACGTGCGGCAGGTTCAGATACTTGGCGTTTTCTATCGCGGCCGGGACGTTTTCACAGCGTTGCAGGCGCGCCGTGACGAAGCCTAGCGGAACGCGCGCGGCGCTACACCAACCTGCTCTGCTCCACCGCCGCGGCGATGAAGCTGGCGAACAGCGGGTGGGGTTCGAAGGGGCGCGATTTCAGTTCCGGATGGAATTGCACGCCGACGAACCAGGGATGATCGGCGCGCTCGACGATTTCCGGCAACAGCCCGTCCGGGCTCATGCCGCTGAAGCGCAGGCCAACGCCTTCGAGCGTTTCGCGATAGCGCGCATTGACCTCGAAGCGGTGGCGGTGGCGCTCTGAAATGCGCGACCCGCCATAGATCGCCGCTGCGCGCGAGCCCTCCGCGAGATCGGCCGCATAGGCGCCCAGGCGCATCGTGCCGCCGAGATCGCCGCCCGCTGCGCGGCTCTCCAATTCGTTGCCGCGCATCCATTCCGTCATCAGGCCGACGATCGGGCTTGCGGTTTCGCCGAACTCGGTGGAGCTCGCATCGGCGATGCCGGCCTGATGGCGCGCGGCCTCAATGCAGGCCATTTGCATGCCGAAGCACACGCCGAAGAACGGCACGTCCCGCTCCCGCGCGAATTTCACCGCGAGGATTTTGCCTTCCGAGCCGCGCTCGCCGAAGCCGCCCGGCACCAGCACGCCATGCACGCCCGACAGCGCGTGGATCGCTTCGTCTTCAGTCTCGAAGGTTTCGCTCTCCACCCAGCGGATGTCGACGCGCACATTATTGGCCACGCCGCCGTGATGCAGCGCCTCGATGAGGGATTTGTACGCGTCTTTCAGCTCGGTGTATTTGCCCACGACCGCGATCGACACCGCTCCGTCGGGCGCCTTGATGCGGCTTGCGATCGTCTCCCATTTCGACAGATCCGGCGCCGGCGACATCGTCACCCCGAAATGGCGCAGCAATTCGCCGTCGAGGCCGGCGGCGTGATAGGCGATGGGCGCCTCGTAGATGGTCTCCAGATCGCGCGCCTCGATCACGCTCGATTCCCGCACATTGCAGAACAGCGCGATCTTCCGCTTTTCGTCTTCCGGAATCGGCCGATCGCAGCGGCACAGGATGATGTGCGGCTGGATGCCGATCGAGCGCAGCTCCTTCACGGAATGCTGCGTGGGCTTCGTCTTCATTTCGCCGGCGGAGGGAATGAAGGGCAGCAGCGTCAAATGCACGAACACCGCCTGCTGCGGCTCGAGCTCCTGGCCCAATTGGCGGATGGCTTCGAAGAACGGCAGGCCTTCGATATCGCCCACCGTGCCGCCGATCTCGCAC
>CAZMRN010000238.1:0-4176 GCA_964568575.1 uncultured Caulobacteraceae bacterium | reverse complement strand
AAGACCGCTCGCGGCGCCGGCGCCGTCGAACATGTCGCCCAAAGTGACCGCCCCGCCGCGCGCTTCGATGCGCTCGCGCAGCACGACTTCCGCATCGGCGAAGGCGGCGGCCGCGGCGCTCCAGGCGAAGGCGATGACGACGAGACTGCGGATCATGGCAGGCGCTCCCGATGCTGCTCTTGCCTTGGGGCCTTAAGCTGATTTGCCGGCGCGCGCATCGTCATCGCAATTGCGACGCAGCCTGCAGCATTTCATCCGATGCGGTGATGACGCGGGAATTCATTTCATAGGCGCGCTGCGCGATGATCAGCGAGGAGATCTCCTCCACCGCGTTCACGTTCGAGGTTTCGATGAAGCCTTGCATCAGCGTGCCGAACCCTTCTGTGCCGGGCGTCGATACGTTCGGCGCGCCGGAGGCCGGCGTCTCTAGGAACAGATTGTCGCCGAGCGCCTCAAGGCCTGCCGGATTGATGAAGGCGGCGAGTTCGATCTGCCCGACCTGCTGCGGCGCAGCGTCGCCGGAGATCTGCGCCTCGACGACGCCGTCGCGCGTGATCTGCACCGCGATCGCCTCCTGCGGGATCGTCACGGAAGGTTCGATCAGATAGCCGTCGGTGGTGACCAATTGGCCGTCGGCGTTGATCGCGAGATTGCCCGCGCGCGTATAGGCGGTGGCGCCGGACGGCAGCGTCACTTGCAGATAGCCGCGCCCAGAAATCGCGAGATCGTAGGAATTGCCGGTTTGCGCGATATTGCCTTGCTCGGTGATGCGGCCGACCGCATCGGCCCGCACGCCGACGCCGATCTGGATGCCCAGCGGCAGGATGTTTCCGGCTGAAGACGACGACGCGCCCGGGCGCTGCATCGTCTGGTACAGCATGTCCTGGAATTCGGCGCGCTGACGCTTGAAGCCGACCGTGTTCATGTTCGCGATGTTGTGCGAAATGACTTCGACGTTCAGTTGCTGCGCCTGCATGCCGGTGGCGGCGATCGAGAGCGAACGCATGGCTTTGAGCTCCGTGTCTAGCGGCCGAGACGTTCGAGCGAACGCTGGCGCAATTCATCGGTCTGGTTGACGAATTTGGCGGCGGATTCGTAGGCGCGCGAAATCTGGATCAGGCGCGTCAATTCAAGCACCGGCTCGACGTTCGAGCCTTCCAGCGCGCCTTGCACGACGCGCCCTTCGAACCCGCCCGCCTGCTGGCCGCGCGCATCAAGCAGATTGCCGCCGACGCGCTCCAGCGCGCCAGGCCGTGCGAAGGTCGCGACGCCGATCTGGCCGACGGCCTGCCCGCCCACGGTGATCGCGCCGTCGGCGGTGACGGTCGGCGTTCCGCCCTGGGCGTCGATGACGATCGCCGAGCCGCCTTGATTGAGCACCGCGCGCCCGTCGCTGGTGACGAGGCGGCCTTCGCCGGTCAGCGTAAACGCGCCGTCGCGCGTGTAGAGCGGGCCTTCGGGGCCCTGCACAATGAAAAACCCTTCGCCCTCGAGCGCGAAATCGAACGGCTCGCCCGTTACCGTGACGGCGCCGGCGCGCATGTCGCGCGCCACGGTGATGTCGCGGGCGAAATGAATGTCGTGGGGACGATCCGCCGCCCGCGCCGGGCGGCGCGCGGTTTCCTCGGCGACCAAAGAATCGGCCTTGAAGCCGGTCGTGTTCATGTTCGCGAGATTGTTCGCGGCGATCTCCATGCGCCGCTGCAGGATGCGCTGCGACTGCAGCGCCACGAGCATTGAGTTGTCCATGGCGTTTACCATAGCAAGTCGCGGGCCAGAACATTTCGGTTTACAATTCAAGGCGCCAACGCCGTTTCGTGGTGAATGCGGCGGCGCGTTGCTGCCCAGACCCCGGCATTTCTTGCCGCCCTCCACCAATCCTTAACCAACGCTAACGCATGGGTCGAAGCGCAAGGTGCGAGGGGAATCCCAGTGGCCGCGGCGAAGCCGAAAAAGGAAAAAAAGAAGAAGCCCAAAAAGGGCGCGCCCGAAGCGGAAGCCGAGTCCGCATCGGAGGCGCCTGAGGCGGACTCCGCGCCCGACGGCGAGGGCGGCGACGAGGCTCCGAAGAAGAAAAAGCTGTCGGGGAAAAATCTCGTCCTCTTCATCATTTTGCCGGCCGTGCTGGTGCTCGGCGCCGGCGGGGGCGCGGCGTTCTTTCTGTTGAAAGGCGCAGGCCCGCCCGCGGCGCACGCCGAAGCCGCGGACGATCACGGCAAAGCGAAGGACAAAGGCGGCCACGGCAAGGCCAAGGCGAAAGGCAAAGGCAAGGGCGGCGAAGGCGGCGAGGGCGAAGAAGGCGGCGTCGTCGTCACCGAAGGCGACGGCGTGATGTTCGTCGCGATCCCCGACATTCTCGTCAACATCACCTCCGCCGACGGTCGCCCGGCTTATCTGAAGCTGAAGCTGACGATCGAAGCGCCCGATCAGGCCGCGGTCGATGCGCTGCAGCCGCAATTGCCGCGCGTGACCGATCAATTCAACGCCTTCCTGCGGGAATTGCGCACCGATGATCTCGCGGGTTCGGCGGGGGCCTATCGCTTGCGTCTGGAATTGCTGAGGCGCGTCAATCTGGTGATCGCGCCCTCGCGCGTGAACGCGGTTCTGATCGAGGAGATGTTGGTGCAGTGAGCGATGAGGTCGCATCCGCGCCGCGCGAAGGCGATTGGTCTGTCGAAGGGGCGGGGGCTTCGGCGCCGTCCGGGCCGGTCGAGCGCATCCTCAATCAGGATGAGATCGACTCGCTGCTTGGCTTCGGCGGCGCCGAAGAGGAAAACATTTCGCGCACTGGCGTGCGCGCCATCATCGATTCGGCGCTGGTCTCGTATGAGCGCCTGCCGATGTTGGAAATCGTCTTCGACCGCCTCGTGCGGCTGATGACGACGAGCCTGCGCAACCTGACGTCCGACAATGTCGAAGTCAGCCTCGACCAAATCAAGTCGGTCCGCTTTGGCGACTATCTCTCGGCCATTCCGCTGCCGGCGATCATCGCCGTGTTTCGCGCCCAGGAATTGGACAATTTCGGCCTCGTCACGGTCGAATCGAACTTGATCTATTCGATCGTGGACGTGCTTCTCGGCGGCCGCCGCGGCGTCGCCTCTGTGCGCATCGAGGGCCGCCCCTACACGACGATCGAGCGCGTGCTGGTCACGCGCATGATCGAGGTCGTGCTGGCCGATTTGAGCCAGGCGTTCGCCCCTTTGACGTCCGTGCGCTTTCCGCTCGACCGCATCGAGACCAATCCGCGCTTCGCCGCGATCGCGCGCCCGCCGAACGCCGCCATTTTGGTCAAGCTGCGCGTCGACATGGACGATCGCGGCGGCCGTTTCGAGCTGCTCCTGCCGTACGCCACGCTCGAGCCCATCCGGAAGATGCTGCTGCAGCAATTCATGGGCGAAAAGTTCGGCCGCGACATGATCTGGGAAAGCCACCTCGCGGGCGAAATCTGGAATACGGATCTCACCGTTCGCGCGGTGCTCGACACCCAGACTGCGCCGCTGCGCAAGGTGCTCGACCTCAAGGTCGGCGACACCTTGATGCTCAACGCCACGCCAGACCGCGGCGTCGAAGTGATGTGCGGTTCGGTTCTGTTGACGCGCGGGCGCGTGGGCCGCATGGGCCACAGCGTCGCCGTTCGCCTTGAGCAACCCATTGCCGCCAATGTGAAACGTTTGGCGATGAAGCAAGGACAGACGCCATGAGTCCGATGACGCTCGCTTTGGAAGGCGTATTGGCGCTGCTCCTTGCCTTGTGTTTGTTTTATTGCTGGCGGCTGGATCGCAAGCTCTCGGCGTTGCGTTCCGGGCAGGACGGCATTCGCGCGGCTGCGGCCGAGTTGCACGCCGCCGTCGCGCAGGCCGATCAGGCGGTGAAATCCATGCGGCTTACGGCGGCGGAGGCGGGGCGCGATCTGCAGATGCAGATCGAGGATGCGCGCATCCTCGCCAATCGTCTGGGCGCCGCCGCGCGCCCGCGTGCGGAAACGCCGATTGCGGGGCGCCGCCCATGACGACGCGAAAATCCTCGTTTGCGGCCGCGTTCGTGTCCGGCGGCCGTGTGCGCCTGTTGCCAACCGTGATGGTCACTGCGGCGGCGGTGCTCGGCGTCAAGGCGGTCGCGGTGGCGCAAAGCGCAGCGCCGGCGGCGACAGCTGCGCCCGCCGCTGCGCCCGCGCCC
>CAZMRN010000237.1:2922-4209 GCA_964568575.1 uncultured Caulobacteraceae bacterium | reverse complement strand
GCAACCGCCAGAACCATGATCCGCATGCCATTCCCCCTGTCGCGTGCTGCGTCTTGACGGCGGACCCGACGCCGCCGACTCCCTGGTCCCGTGCCGCTCCTCGATCTAGCCGCGTTCGCCGCCGCCCTGCCAGCCCGCGGGGCGCTTTTCGGCCTCGATCCGGGAAGCAAGCGCATCGGCGTGGCCGCCAGCGACGCCACCCGGCTGATCGCGTCCGGTCTGGAGCTCCTCCCGCGCACCCGCTTCGCCGCCGACGCCGACCGGCTGCTCGCACTCTACGACGCGCGCGGCGGGGTCGGATGGGTCATCGGCCTGCCGCTCAATATGGACGGATCGGCCGGCCCCTCGGCGCAAGCGGCGCGCGCCTTCGCCGCCAATCTCCTCAAGCGCCGCGACGCGCCGGTGCTGATGTGGGACGAGCGGCTGTCCACCGCCGCGGTCACCCGCACGCTGATCGACGCCGACGCCTCGCGCGCGCGCCGCGCCCAGGTCGTTGATAAACTCGCCGCCGCCTACATGCTGCAAGGCGCGCTCGATGCGCTGCAGGCGCGGCGATGAGCGGGGTCGTCGCTGCGCTGATCCCGGTGTTTCTGTTGATCGCCATCGGCTGGGGCGCGCGCGCCTCGCGCGTGGTGACTGCCGAGCAATTCGGCGCGGTCAATCGGCTCGGCTATTTCCTTTTTTATCCCGCCTTCCTGTTCACGACGATCACCGGCTCGGCGCTGGAGATCGCGGATGCAGGCCCGTTCTTGTTCGGCGTGCTGGGCGGCTTCGCCTGCGTGATCGCCGCGGCGCTGGCCTTGCGCCTCGTCATCCGCGACGGCCCCGCCTTCACCAGCGTGTTCCAGGGCGCAGTGCGGTGGAACGGGTTTTCGTTGCTGGCGGCGGCGACGAGCCTTTACGGCGCGGCCGGCGCCGATTGGATCGCGCTCGCCTTCGGGCCGCTGATCCTGATGATCAATCTGGTGTGCGTCGTGGTGCTGGCGCGTTGGGGCGAAGGGCGCGGCGCCTCGCTGCGCGCGATCCTCGATCAGATCATCGCCAATCCGCTGATCCTGGCGTGCGGCGCAGGCGTGGCGGCGAAGCTCGCCCATGTCGGCGATCTCGGCGCGGCGACCGCGACGCTGAAACTGCTCGGCGCAGCCGCCATGCCGACGGCGCTGTTGTGCGTCGGCGCCGGGCTCAACATCGCCGCGGTGCGCAAGGCGCCGGCGCTGGTCGCTGCCTCGTGCGCGCTGCGTCTGGCGTTCGCGCCGGCGGCGACGTTCGCGGTCGCCACATTGTGCG
>CAZMRN010000237.1:1662-2892 GCA_964568575.1 uncultured Caulobacteraceae bacterium | reverse complement strand
CGATGGCTGCGGGAATTGCGTCAACGCCGACGGCGGCGGCGGCCTATGTGCTGGCGCGCGAAATGGGCGGCGACGCCGATCTCATGGCCGGCATCGTCACCGCGACCACGTTGTTGTCCTTCATCACCATGCCGATCGCGATCGCCCTCGCCGCGCCTTAGGCGCTTGCGCGCTTCTGCGAAGACTGCGCGCGCACCCCATCGCCCCGGGCGGAGCGCAGCGAAGACCCTGGGCCCATGTTTGCACGAGCGTGAAAACATCGACCCCGGACCGCGCCGCGCGCGTCCGGGGCGATCTCCCTGATGGGCGATGATGCGCCTAAACGCGCTGGAAATCGTAGAACGCGCCGCCGAGCGGCAGGATCCGCGTCAACGCATCGAGCGCGGTCTGCGTTTCATCCGCCAGCGCGGGATCGGCCAAATCCTCCGGCGCCAGCGTCTCGCGATAATGCGCGCGCACCCAAGCCTCCAGCGCATCGGCCAGCGCGTCGGTGAGGAAGAACCCTTGCGCGGCGGCGGCGCGTTCGGCATCCGTCATCGCGATGCGCAGGCGCAGACACGCCGGGCCGCCGCCGTTGCGCATGCTTTCGCGCACATCGACATACTCCACCGCGCCGATCGGCCCATCGCCGGCGATCATCTCGGCAACGAAAGCCGCCGTGCGGTTGTTTTCGCGCGTCTCGACCGGCGCGACCAAAAGCTGCCGCGCGGCGCCGGGAAGGCGCACGATCTGCGCGTTGAACAGATAGGACGACACCGCATCCTCCAACGGCACGGCGGCTTCCGGAACCTCGACGAAGGCTGGCTCGAACAGCTCTTTCGCTCTTTCGGAAATATCGGCGTAGGCAGCGTCGCGATCGGCGAAGGCGCGCTCGTGGTGGAACAGCGTCGTTTCATGCGACACCGCGACGACGTCGTTGTGAAAGGCGCCGGCGTCGATCGCGGCCTCGCCTTGGCGCACAAAACTCACGCGCGCAGGATCAAGCCCGTGGCGGCGCGCGATCGCGCGCACGGATTCAAGCGTCTGGCGGCCTGGAAACGCCGTGCGCGCGCCTTCCGCAGCGACGCGCCCATAGACGAAAATCTCCACGCCCTGCGCGCCCTGTTCGGCGCACAAGCGCATGTGATTGGCCGCGCCCTCGTCGGCGAAGGCGTCGTGCGCGAAGAGCGGCTCGTGCACGCAAAAGCGTTTTTCATCCGGCAACAGCGCACGCAGCGCCCGCGTCGTGCT
>CAZMRN010000237.1:0-1652 GCA_964568575.1 uncultured Caulobacteraceae bacterium | reverse complement strand
GATGCAGCATGGTCAACAAATTAGCGGGCGTCGCGTGCAGGCGGCCGTCGGCGCAATCGGCGCTGGGCGAGATCGTGGCGGCGTTGGCCGCCCACATGCTGGAGGCCGAAATCGCCGCGCGCGCGATCGCCGGCTCCGCCCGCCAAGCGGCTTCCCACACCGCGCGATCGTCGCCGCTGAACCCGAGGCCGCGCAGCCAGGCGATGTTGGGCCGCTCCTGCGGCGGCAGCACGCCCTGGATCAATCCGAGCTGCGCCATGCGCCGCATCTTGGCGATGCCTTGCAGCGCCGCCGCGCGCGGATGGGCGGTCAGATTCTTGTTGCGCGCCGCGGCGAGATTTCCTTCCGATAATCCGGAATAATTGTGCGTCGGGCCGACGAGCCCGTCGAAATTCACCTCCACAGCGCTCATGACGGCAGGCCCGCAGCGGGGATTGCGCGCGCGACCTCGGCGACCTGCGACGCGACCGGATAGGCGACGTAATCGGCCGCGTAATACGCGCTCGGGCGCAGGCTTCCCGACAAGCCTGGGCCGCCGAAAGGCGCAGCCCCGGATGCGCCGGTCGTCGGGCGGTTCCAGTTCAACACGCCGGCGCGCAGCTCTTCGCGCACGCGCGCCCACACCGCCGGATCGTCGCAGATCAGCCCCCCGGCGAGGCCGTAGCGCGCGGCGTTGGCGGCGGCGAGCGCCGCATCGAGATCGCGCACGCGCCGCACCTGCAAGAGCGGACCGAACAATTCTTCATCCGGCGCATCGACGTCGGTGACGTCGATCATCCCCGGCCGCACGAAGGCGCCGTCCCGCGCCAGCGGCAGGATCTGCTTGCCGCCGCGCGCAATCAAATCGGCTTCGAAAGCGAGCGCTGCGTCGGCCGCGCGCGCGCGCACGAGCGGGCCCATGAACGGTTCGGGCCGATCCGTCCAGGCGCCGACGGCGATGGTTTGCGCCAGCGCCCGCGCCGCTTCGACCACGTCGCGCCCGAACGAATCGTCGGGCACGATCAGGCGCCGCGCGCACGAGCAGCGCTGGCCGGTGGTCGCGAAGGCGGAATGCGCGATGAGATTGGCCGCCGCCGCGGGATCGGCCGGCGCCTGCACGATCAGCGGATTGTTGCCGCCCATTTCGAGCGCGAGGATCACGTCGGGCCGGCCGGCGAACAGGCGGTGGATGTGCACGCCGGTCTGTGCCGATCCCGTGAACAGCACGCCGTTCAAGCCCTCTTGCGCCAGAAGCGCTGCGCCTGTTTCGCGCCCGCCCTGCACCAGATTGATCACGCCGGCGGGCAGCCCCGCCTCTTCCCAGCACGCAATCATCAGCGCAGCGACGCCGGGCGTCAGTTCGCTCGGTTTGAAAACAACCACGTCGCCGGCGAGCAGCGCGGGCACGATGTGGCCGTTCGGCAGGTGCGCTGGGAAATTGAACGGGCCGAACACCGCCATCACGCCCAGCGGCCGATGCGTCAGCGTCAGCGCGCCGAACGGCGCTTCGTCCCTGCGCTCGCCGGCGCGTTCCTGCTGCGCGCGGATCGACAGCTCGACCTTGCCGGAAACGGTCGCCGCTTCGCCCAGCGAATCCCACAAGACTTTGCCGGTTTCGCGGCTGATCGTTTCGGCGAAGTCCTGCGCGCGCGCCTTCACGATCTCGCCGAGGC
>CAZMRN010000236.1:0-4234 GCA_964568575.1 uncultured Caulobacteraceae bacterium | reverse complement strand
AGATCGCGCCGGTGTCCAACACCGGCAGTCCGTACTGCGCCGCCAGCCGCTTGGAGACGGTGCCTTTGCCCGATGCGGTGGGGCCGTCGACGGCGATGATCATGGCCCGCCTGTAGCAGAGCGCGCCGGCGGGCGGGAAGGATGCGCGCCGGGAGCATGGACGACCTCGTCCATGCATTTAGCATTGGGCGCAGACGAGGTCGTCCGCGCTCCACATCTGCGCTCCGGCCGGAATGACGACGCCACGTGCTTGCGCGCCGGCGCGGCGCGCTGGAAGAGGGGGCGTGCGCGTGTCGCTCCATCCCCATCCGGCCGGCGTCAGCGGCCCTGCCGCGGCGGTCACGGTCACGCTCGTGCGCCAAGGCGCTGCGCTGCATCTCGCATACGAAGCGTCCGGCGCGCTCGACGCCATCGTCTGGCCGCCGCAGGGGCCTAGCGCGCGCGCCGACGGCTTGTGGAAAACCACGTGCTTCGAAGCCTTCCTGCGCCGGCCCGGCGAGGACGCCTATGTCGAGCTCAATTTTTCGCCGTCCACGCGCTGGGCCGCCTACCGCTTCGACCGCCCGCGCGACGGCATGCGCGACCTCGACGTCGCTGCGCCGACCTTTGGCGTCTCCCGCTCGGCCCTCGCGCAGGCGAGGGCCCATCCCAACGACACGGCGTCGACATCTCTTGACCGCGATGGGGCCTCGCCTGCGCGAGGGCCGAGCGACGGTTTTGAGCTCGCCGTACAGATTGACCTGACAAGCGCGCTCGACGCCCACGCGCCATGGCGCCTCGCGCTCGCCGCCGTCATCGAAGACGTGCGCGGAGACAAAACCTATTGGGCGCTGGCGCATCCCGCAGCGCAGCCGGATTTCCATCATCCCGATTCGTTCGTTCTCGATCTTTCACCGGAAGCGCAAATATGAAAACCGGCCTCGATCGTTTGCTGGATGACGCGCGTTTGCGCGCGCCCTTGGCCGGCAAGCGCGTCGCGCTTTTGGCGCATCCCGCCTCGGTGACGCGAGACCTGACGCACGCGCTCGACGCGCTCGTCGCGTGCGGGGATGTGCGCGTGACCGCCGCGTTCGGGCCGCAGCACGGCCTGCGCGGCGACAAGCAGGACAACATGATCGAAAGCCCGGATTTCATCGATCCGGCGCATGGCGTGCCGGTGTTTTCGCTCTATGGCGACAGCCGCCGCCCGACCGGGCAGATGCTGTCGACGTTCGATCTGCTGCTGGTCGATCTGCAGGATCTCGGCTGCCGCATCTACACCTTCATCACCACGCTGCTCTACGTGCTCGAAGCCGCAGCCGAGACGGGCAAGGAAGTGTGGGTGCTCGATCGGCCCAATCCGGCGGGGCGCCCGATCGAAGGCTTGAGCCTGCGCCCCGGCTGGGAAAGTTTCGTCGGCGCCGGGCCGATGCCCATGCGCCACGGGCTGACGCTCGGCGAATTGGGCGCGTGGTTCGTCGATCATTTCAAGCTCGACGTCGCCTATCGCGTGATCGCGATGGAGGGCTACGATCCGCACGCCGGGCCGGGCTTCGGCTGGCCGCTCGGCGCGCGCGCCTGGATCAATCCCTCGCCCAACGCGCCGAACCTGTTCATGGCGCGCGCGTACGCGGGCACGGTGATGCTGGAAGGCACCACCCTGTCGGAAGGGCGCGGCACGACGCGGCCGCTCGAATTGTTCGGCGCGCCCGACATCGACGCCCGCAAAGTCGTCGCGCGGATGCAGGCGCTGGCGCCGCATTGGCTTGCCGGCTGCCGCCTGCGCGAGATTTGGTTCGAGCCGACCTTTCACAAACACGCCAAGCAATTGTGCAACGGCGTGCAGATCCATGTCGAAGATCCAAGCTACGATCACGCCGCGTTCAAGCCGTGGCGGCTGCAGGCGCTGGCGTTCAAGGCGATCCGTTCGCTCTATCCCGACTACCCCTTGTGGCGCGATTTTCCGTACGAATACGTGCTCGACAAATTGGCCATCGACGTCATCAACGGCTCGACGCTGCTGCGCGACTGGGTCGATGACCCAAGCGCAGCCTCTGGCGATCTCGATGCGCTTACGCAGCCTGACGAAGCGGCCTGGGCTGCGGAGCGCGCGCGCTTTTTGCTGTATTGAGCTTTTTCGCGTGGAGCATGGACGACCGCGTCCATGCCTCTTTGCTTGACGTTGCGCCGCGCGGACGAGGTCGTCTGCGCTCCATCGCGCGGTCACGCGATGTCGGCGCCGAGCGTGCGCATCAGGTCGGCGAAGCCGGGGAAGCTGGTGGCGATCATGTCGGCTTCATCGACCGCGACCGGCTCTTGCGCGGCGAGCCCGAGCACGAGATGCGCCATCGCGATGCGGTGATCGCCGTGCGTTTCGATCGCTGCGCCGCCCCGTACGGCCTCCGCGCCGCGCACGACCAGGCCGTCTGGCTCTTCGCGCGCGGCGACGCCGCAGGCGCTCAAGCCCGCCGCCATCAGCGCGATGCGGTCGCTCTCCTTGACGCGCAATTCGCCGATGCCGCGCATCACCGTCTCGCCTTCGGCGAACGCGGCGGCGACGGCGAGGATCGGATATTCGTCGATCATCGACGGCGCGCGCGACGGCGGCACGACCACGCCCTTCAGCCGCGAGGCTTTCGCGACCAGATCGCCCACCGGCTCGCCGGACTCTTCGCGCGCATTCTCGATCGTCAGATCCGCGCGCATCGCGGTCAGCGTGTCGGACAGGCCCGCGCGCAGCGGATTGAGCAGCACGCCGTCCACGCGCACGGCGCTGCCGGGCGTGATCAGCGCTGCGACCAGCGGGAACGCCGCCGACGAAGGATCGCCGGGCACGCGCACGGCCGCGCCGTGGAGCGATTGTTTTCCCTTCAAGCGAATGATCGCGCCGGCCTCATGGTCTGCGACATCCACCGCCGCGCCGAACGCGCGCAACATCCGCTCGGTGTGGTCGCGCGTGCGCTCCGGCTCGGTGATCTCGGTCACGCCCGCCGCGTTCAATCCCGCCAGCAGCAGCGCGGATTTCACCTGCGCGGAAGCGACCGGCAGCCGATAGGCGATCGCGGCGAGATCGCCGCCCGCGAGCGTCGCCGGCAGGCGGCCGTCGCGGCTGTCGAGAATGCGCGCGCCCATTTGCGCCAGCGGATCGAGCACGCGCCCCATCGGCCGCATCTGCAGCGATGCGTCGCCGGTGAAGGTCGCGGTCAGCGGATAGCCGGCCGCCGCGCCCATGATCAGGCGCACGCCCGTGCCGGAATTGCCGCAATCGATGATGGTTTCAGGCGCGCGTAAATATCCCCGGCCGCGCACGACCCATCGCCCGTCGGGTCCGCGCGCGACCTCGGCGCCGAAGGCGGCCATCGCCTGCGCGGTGGCGAGCACGTCGGCGCCTTCCAGGAGCCCATCGATCGCGGTCTCGCCGGCGGCCATCGCCCCCAGAATCAGCGCCCGATGCGAAATGGATTTGTCGCCCGGCGCGCGGGCGGCGCCCGAAAGCGGCCCGGAGGCGCGCGCTTCAAGCCGCATGGGACAGCCTATTCCGAAGGGTGAAAACGTCTCGCGAACAAAAGCTTTTGACAGGGCGCCCCCGAAGTGGCAAGCGACCGCGCCTCATCGCGTTTTGCGTCGTGGGAGGGGGTTTTGGCGAAGGCCGATTTGGGCGAAAAACAGCTTTGTCCGAGCTGCGGCGCCAAATTCTACGATCTGAACAAGCGCCCCGCGGTCTGCCCGAAGTGCCAGACCGCCTTCGATCCGTCCGACGAATCGCTGCGCCTCAAGCGCGCCCGCACGCGCGCGCCCGTCTATGAGGACGAAACGCCCGAGGACGAGGAGGCCGAAGTCGTCGAGCGCGACGACGCCGCCGAGGAAGAGGTCGAGGATGCGCCCGAGATCGACGAAGCCGTCGACGAGCCGATCTTGGTCGACGACGAAGAGGGCGACGATACGGCGCCCGAGGGCGATCTGCCGCCCGGCTTCTCCGAGGACGCCGAAATCGCCGACGACGAGGAAGTCGTCGACGACGAGGGCGTGCCGCTCCTCGAGGACGACGAAGAATTCGAGGAAGAGGAGCTTGGCGAAATCGCAGAGGACGACGACGCCGAGCGCTGATCCGCGCGCCTTGAAACTGCCCGGCGCTGTCCGTATGGTCCGCGCCTTCCCCAGACGGGGCGTCGCCTGCGTGCGCCGCCCTCTCGCCAAGGCGGGGCCATAGCTCAGCTGGGAGAGCGCCTGCATGGCATGCAGGAGGTCAGCGGTT
>CAZMRN010000235.1:0-4235 GCA_964568575.1 uncultured Caulobacteraceae bacterium | reverse complement strand
GGCGCGGGCCTCCACCACCCCCGGCTCGGGCGCGCGGGCCGCGAGCGCGAGGCTCCCGCCCTCCTCGCTGGCGGACGCCCCGCGCAGGCGCCCAGACTAAGCGCGCCAAGAGTGAGCGCGCCGACGCACGCCGCCGCTTTCTTCGTCATTCCGCCCGCGCGCATCGCCGCCTCCGCACCGAACACGACGCTGCATGGCGGCGGCGTGTTGCAGCTTCATTGCGGGATGTTGCGCGCAGCCAAGCGGCGCGCCGGCGCAAAGGCGTCAGGCCTGGCCTTCGTCGAGATCGATCTCCAGGATCGTCATGGCGAAATGGTAGCACAATTCGCCGTCCTCATCGTCGCGCGACAGCACGCCGAGGAATTCGTCGCCGACATAGACCTCGGCGGAATCGGTCTTGCGCGGGCGCGCACGCACCTGCAGCGTCTTCGCGCCGAGGCGGTGCTTGAGATAGGCTTCGATGCGGGCGCGTTCTTGCGGATCCACGGGCGCTCTCCTGGCTTGCGCTGTCGCCTTCGTTCGGCCCTGGCGCTTCGGACGTCAAGTGCGCCGTCAGTCGAAATCCCAGTGCGTGGCGGTCTTGCGCAGATGCCGGCCCAGCATGAACGCCGCCAGGGACGCAGCGACGAACGCGCCCATGACGGCGAGATACGCCCACTCGCCGTCGCGAATCTTATCGACCAAGGTTCCCGACGTATAGGCCGCGATCAGCCCCGCCGCCACGCCGCCGGCGACGCCGGTCTTGATGAAGACGTCGCCGAACAGGTAGTTCCGGTCGATCTCGCCGCGCGTGCGGCGCTCGGGGCGCGGTGCTTTTGGCATCGGGCGACAAATACAACGAGTCGCGCGTGATGCGTCAGCGCACCATTTCGAACACGCCGCTGACGCCGCCGGTCGTCCAGGTTCCTGTGATTCGCCGGCCGTTCGCGCTGACCTCGCCGTCATAGCGCACGCTATGGCTTTGCCCGCCGGAGCCGTCATAGGTTTTGACGAAACGCACGCTTGTTCCACTGATCTGGCCGCTTACGCTCGACAGCAGGAACGCCACATCGCCGGAGCCGAACGTGTTCGGCTCCACCATCGTGCCGCTCACGCGCGACCCGAGCGACGACAGCGTCGCGGTGAATTCCGTGTTGGCGTTGCCGTCGCCCGCATACACGCCGCGCCACGCGCCGGTGAGATTGACGGCGCTTTGATTGGATTGCGCGGCCGCGGGCGTCGACAGCGCCGCATGCAGCGGCGCAGCCATCGCAAGCGCCGCGAACGCGGCGATCAGGGCGTGTTTCTTCATCTCAGCTTCTCCACCAGGGCGCAGGCCGCGCCTTGAACGCGGCCGCCTTCTCCAACGCCGCGCTCACGGCGAACACGGTCTCTTCATCGAGCGCGCGGCCGATCACTTGCAGGCCGAGCGGCAAGCCTTGGCGATCGAGCGCAGCCGGCAGCGCCAATCCCGGCAGGCCGGCGAGATTGGCGGTCACGGTGAAGATGTCGTTCAAATACATCTCCACCGGATCGCCGCTTTTTTCGCCGAGGCCGAACGCGGCCGACGGCGTCGCCGGCGTGAGGATGGCGTCGACGTCGCGAAACGCGGCGCGGAAATCCTCCGCGATGCGCGTGCGCACCTTTTGCGCGCGCAGATAATAGGCGTCGTAATAGCCCGCGCTCAGCACATAAGTGCCGATAAGAATGCGGCGCTGCACCTCGGCGCCGAAGCCGCGCGCGCGCGAGCGCTCATAGGTGGAGACGAGATCCTTGCCGCCTTCGCGCAGGCCGTAGCGCATGCCGTCATAGCGTGCGAGATTGGACGAGGCCTCCGCCGGCGCCACGATGTAATAGCACGGCAGCGCATATTTCGTGTGCGGCAGCGAGATCGTCTTGATCTCCGCGCCGGCGTCCTTCAGCCACGCGACGCCCTGATCCCACAACGCGTTGATCTCGTCGGGCATGCCGTCGACGCGATATTCGCTCGGCACGCCGATCTTCAGCCCCTTCACGCTGCGGCCGCAACTTTTCACGAAATCCGGAACCTTCTCCGGCAGCGAGGTGGAATCCTTGGCGTCATGGCCGGCCATGGAGCGCAACAGGATCGCGCAATCCTTCACGGATTTCGCGATCGGTCCGGCCTGATCGAGCGAGGAAGCGAACGCCACGATCCCCCAGCGCGAGCAGCGCCCATAGGTCGGCTTGATCCCCACCGTGGCGGTGAACGCCGCCGGTTGGCGGATCGAGCCGCCGGTGTCCGTCGCGGTGGCGCCGAGGCAAAGATCAGCCGCCGTCGCCGCGGCGCTGCCGCCGGAGGAGCCGCCGGGCGTCAACGGCGTTTCCTCATTGCCGCGCCGCCAGGGATTGACCACCGGCCCGAAGCGGCTCGTCTCGTTCGACGAGCCCATGGCGAATTCGTCCATGTTGAGCTTGCCGAGCATCACCGCGCCGTCGCGCCACAAATTGGCGGTGACGGTGCTCTCATAGGTCGGCGTGAATTCGCCCAGGATGTTGGAGCACGCGGTGGAGCGGACGCCTTCGGTGCAAAACAAATCCTTCACGCCGAGCGGCGCCCCGTCGAGCGGCCCCGCCTTGCCCTTGGCGCGGCGCGCATCGCTGGCCTTGGCCATCGCGCGCGCCTTGTCGTGGGTGACGACGACATAAGCGTTGAGCCGCGGATTGGCGTGATCGATCGCGGCGAGGAACGCGTCGGTGATTTCAGCGGAGGAGAAGTTTTTCTTCTCCAGTCCGTCGAGCGCGTCGGCGAGCGTGAGGGCGGTGAGGTCAGTCATGCGACAATCCTCCTTCTCCCCCTGTGGGAGAAGGTGGCCCGAAGGGCCGGATGAGGGGTGTTTGCGAAACTTTGCAAGCGATGGCGCCCGCACCCCTCACCCGTCTCGACGCGTGCCGCGTCGAGCCACCCTCTCCCACAAGGGGAGAGGGACAAGCGCCTGTCGGGTCATCGAAAGCCATCACGCGGTCAAATCCTTCGCGAAAAAAGCGGTCCAAGGGCTTGGCGGATAGTCGAGCACGGGGCCGCATGGCTGGAACCCGACGCTGCGATAGACGTGCATTGCGGCATTGAAATTGGAGCCGGTTTCGAGGACGAGCCGCGTCATTCCTTCGGCGCGCGCCAGCGCTTCGACGTGCGCGAGAATGGCGCGGCCGGCGCCGCGGCCGCGATGGCTGGCGTGCGTGAACATGCGCTTTACTTCGCCGACGCCGTCGGCATGGCGACGCAGCGCGCCGATCGCAACCGCACGTCCAGCGTCGCGCGCGACGAAAACGGTCGTGTCCGGCTGGGCCATCTGCTCGACGGTCATGTGATGCGTGTGCTCCGCCGGCGTGAGCGTCAAGGTCCACGCATTGAGCGCAGCGACCAGCGCGCGCACGTCGTCCTGCAACGGCGATTCCGCCGCAATGACGAGCGATGGGGCTGTGCGATCCGGGACGGTCTCGTTTGCTGCGCTCACTCGACCACCTTCGGCACGACGAAAAATCCATCCTCCGCCTTTGGCGCATTGGCGAGCACGCGCTGGGGATCGTCGCCGTCGGTGACGACGTCCTCGCGCATCGGCAGCGTGGCGCCCTCCACCGCGCTCGTCATCGGCGCGACGCCCTCGATATCGACCTCGTTCAATTGCTCGATCCAGGCCAGGATGCCGTTGAGCTCCGCCGCCATCGGCGCTGCGCGCTCCTCCGGCAGCGCGATCCGCGCCAGGCGCGCGACTTTGCGCACGGTGTTTTCGTCGATCGACATGGGATCCTCTGATCACGCAGCGCTAGCAGCGCGGCGCCGGCGCATCAAGGCGCGGGCGCCGGCGGGGCCGTGCAGGCGCCGCCCCAGACATTGACGCCGCCCTGAATGAACTGGAACGACGACCCGTCGCGCGGCAGCGAGACGATCCCGTCGAAAAACGGCCCCGGCCCTGCGCCCTCGGTCTCGGGCGTTCCCGGCGACAGCACGGCGGCCATGATGTCGTCGCCCGGCGAGGGCGCGTCCGCCGGCAGCGGCGCCAGGAACACCGCATGGCAGCCGGTGGCGATGCACAATTCGCCGGTTCCCGCAGCGCCGTTCCAGCTGAACGCGATGGGCAGGGCGATCTCGTTGCCGTCGATCGGCGCACACCCGGCGGCGTCGCAGCGGCGCTGATACGCGGCGTTGCAGGACACATCGATCCCCTCGACGGTCAGCGGCGCGGGCGCTTGCGCCGCAGCCGGCGCGGTCGCCTCCTCGGCGGGCGGGCTCGCCG
>CAZMRN010000234.1:0-4259 GCA_964568575.1 uncultured Caulobacteraceae bacterium | reverse complement strand
GGGGCGCATGAGCGCGACCGGGCGCTGCTGCGCGCGACCTGCGTTGCGGCGGCGGGCGTCGCCGCGGCGCTGCTGCTGATCGAGGCGATCGGCGATATGCCGCTCAACCGGATGGACGAGCCGGCGACCGTCGACGCCACGCAATTGCAGCGCAACCCGGCGAAGGGCGCCTCGGCGCTGCTGCTGCTGCTGTGGCCGGCGATGGCCGCGCTGGTCGGCGGCGCCGCCTGGGAGCGCACGATTTGGCGCATCCTGTTCGCGGCGTCCGCGTTCCTAATGTTCCAGTTCGACATGCAGGCCAACACGCTGGCGTTCGGCGCCGGCCTGGCGGCGTTCCTGGTCGCCCAGCGCGCGCCGGCGTTCGCGCTGGGCGTGTGCTTTTTCGGCCTAGCGGCATGGATGATCGCGGCGCCCTTCGCGACGCCGCTGGTCACAAGCAGCCACGCCGTGACCGCCGCCCTCCCGGATTCGTGGGCGATCCGCGCCGAGATGTGGACCTACATCACCAACCGCATTCCCGAGGCGTTCGTTCTTGGACACGGCCTCGACGCCACGCGCGTCATCACGGTGCAGGGCGAGGTGCGCGGCATCGTGTTCAACATGGTGTCGCTGCACCCCCACTCCGCCAGCCTGCACATCTGGTACGAACTCGGCGCAATCGGCGCCGGGCTCGCCGCCTTCGCGCTGACTGTCGGCGGGATCACCGCGATCATCGGGCTGCGCCATCAGCGCGAGGCGGCCGCAGCGCTCGCGGGCCTCGCGGCGAGCGCCGGCGTCATCGCCAATGTCAGCTACGGCGCCTGGCAGGAATGGTGGCTGGCGGCGATCGTTCTCGCCGGCGCGTTCGTCAACGCCGCGAGACGCGGCTAGGCCTGATCAAGCGCCGCCAGACGCGGCTCCAGACGCAGCAACTCCGCGAAGGCCAGAAAAACGTGATAGAGCGTGGACGCTGGCGCTGATTGCGCGATCGGTTGGCCTGCGGCGTCGAAATGATCGATCCAAAGGCCCGGCACATCGGTCGCCAGATAGCGATCGAGCAACAGACGCGCCGAGCGCGCCACCGGTTCGCGCGGATCTTCGCCGGTCAGGTCGAACAGGCCGAGCCAGCCCTTGATGCGTTCCGTATTGGGCCAGGTGCGCGACGAGCCGTCGATCACTGCGCCGTCGTCGCGCACGGCCATGCAGGTCGCGCCAGTCGCGGTATCCACGCCATAGCGCTCGGCGAAGCGCACCAATTGCGTCGCCGGCGCGATGACGTCGACGCCGGAGACCTTTCCGTATTGCGCCAGTATCCAGGCCCATTCGAGCTGGTGGCCCGGTTCGGCGATGCGGCCCTCGTCGCCCGGCGCGCGCCGCCAATCGACGGTGAAGTACTCCGCCAAGGTGACGCCATCAAAAAATTTGGCCGAGAACAGCCCGAACATCTCGTGCGCGAGGTCGAGATAGATCTCATCCTGCGTCGCCTCGAACGCTGCGAGGCTCGCTTCGAAAAGATGCATGTGCGGGTTTTGCAGCCGCCATCCGCGCATCGGCAATTCGTGCGCGAAACCACCTTCGGGATGGCGCATATGGGCGGACAGGAAATCCATCGTCAGCCGCATGCCGCGCAGAGAGTCCGCGCAGCGCAGCGCGCGATGCGCCCAGGAGAACGCGAACAGCGTGAACGCCAGATCGTAGAGATCGGGCGTCGCATCGGCGACGCTTCCGTCGCGGCGCAGCTTTTTGGCGAAGCCTTCCTGCGGACCGATCCAGGCCTTGTTCAAGAGATAATCCACCCCGCGCGCGGCAAGGCTCGCGCCCTCCGTCCAGCCCAAGGTCGCGGCGTGCGCGAACACATAAGTCTGCCGGCAAGTGACGCGCGTACGCTTGAGCGGCGCGTCGGTCGGCGCGGCGGCGAAATCGAGCTCTTCGAGAAAGCCGCCATGGTCGTGATCGACGCCCTTGCTGGCCCAAAGCGGCAGCGCCGCATCGAACATCCAGGATCGGACTTCCGAGAAAGGCGGATTAACCATCACCATCGCCCCAAAACCGCACAATTGTCCTAGCGCGCGCCATGCGCGCCCGTCGAGGCCCGGCGTTTGCTTGCGCGGTCGACAGTCGCCGCGTACGAGGCGGCTTAAGAGGTGAACCGATGCCCCGAACGCGCATTTTGTCGGCGGTTATGTCCGGCGGCTCCGGCACCCGGCTGTGGCCGACATCGACGGACGGGCGGCCCAAGCAATTCCACGCGCTCGGCGGCGCCGCCACGCTCATTCAACAAACCGTCGCACGCGTGCAAGGCGAAAACGAGCGCCTCGCCTTTGCAGCGCCGATCCTGTTGTGCAATGCGCGCCACGCCGCACTGGTCGAGAGCCAGATGGCCGAGATCGGCGTGACGCCCGCTGCGATCGTGCTTGAGCCGGAAGGCCGCAACACCGCCGCGACGGCCGCGATCGCCGCCCGCATCGCGCAGGATCTAGAGCCCGACGCGCTGGTTCTGCTGTTGCCGGCCGATCATGTGATCGCCGACGAGGCGGGCTTTCTGGAGGTCATCGGGCGCGCAGCGCCGGCAGCGCGCGAGCGCATCGTCACCTTCGGCATCACGCCGTCGCGGCCGGAAACGGGATACGGCTACATCAAAGCCGGCGCGCCGCTGCGCGACGGCGTGTACGCCATCGACACCTTCAAGGAGAAGCCGCTGCGCGACGAGGCGCAAAGCTATCTCGACGCCGGCGGCTATTCCTGGAACGCCGGAATGTTCTTGTTTTCGCCAAGCGTCCTGCTGCAGGAGTTCAACGCCGCCGCCGCCATTCGTGATCGCGCCGTCGCCGCGCTCGAGGCGGCGACGCGCGACGGCGTCCGCATCGCTTTGCCCCACGATTTGTTCAAGGACGTGCCGTCGGCGCCGCTCGACAAGGCGGTGATGGAGAAGACCGCGCTCGGCGCCGTCGCGCCCTGCGACATCGGCTGGGCGGATGTCGGATCGTGGTCGGAAATCTGGCGCCTGGCCGACAAGGATGCGGCGGGCAATGCCGTGCTTGGCCCGGCGCTGCTGCATGACGTGAAAAACACCCTCGTGCGCAACGAAAGCGCGCGCGCCATCGCGCTGGCGGGGCTACAGGACATGATCGTCATCGCCACCGACGAGGCGGTCATGATGTTGCCGCGCGAGCGCGCGCAGGATGTGAAGGCGCTCTGGGAGATGGCGCAGAAGCCGCGCTAAACCAGATCGAGGACTGTCTCGGCGATCGCCTCCGCGGTGATGCCGAAATGCATATACAGATCCTTGGCGGGCGCGGATGCGCCGAAGCCGTGCATGCCGATGAAGGCGTCGAGCCCGAAGGCCTCGAACCAGCCCTGCCCGATCGCGGCCTCGACGCCGATGCGGATTTCATCTTCATCGCCAAGCAATCGATCCTGATAGGCGTCGTCCTGCGCGGCGAACAATTCGAAACACGGCGCGGAGATGACGCGCGTCGGCACGCCCTTGGCCTGCAGCAGGTCGCGCGCCGCAGCGGCGATCGCGACCTCCGTGCCCGTGGCGATGAGGGCTGCGCGCGCGGGCCCGCCCTGGGCTGGCAAAAGCTCATAGGCACCGCGCGCCGACAAATTCTCTGACGCATCCGTGCGCAGCGCGGGAACCGCCTGTCGCGACAGGGCAAGCACGCTCGGCGTCGTCGGCGCGGCAAGCGCAAGCGCCCAGCATTCCGCCGCCTCCACCGCATCGCACGGGCGAAACACGTTGAGGTTCGGGATCGCGCGCAAGGCGGCGAGATGCTCGACCGGCTGGTGCGTCGGGCCGTCCTCGCCGAGCCCGATGGAATCGTGCGTCAGGACATGGATGACGCGCACCCCCATCAGCGCTGCGAGGCGAATGGCGGGGCGGGAATAGTCCGAGAAAACCAGAAATGTTCCGCCGTACGGGATGATCCCGCCATGCAGCGCCATGCCGTTCATCGCCGCCGCCATCGCGTGTTCTCGCACGCCATAGTGGACGTAGCGCCCGGCCGGCGTCCCGACATCGAAGATCGGCGTGTTCTTCACGAACGTGTTGTTCGAGCCGGTGAGATCGGCTGAACCGCCGATGAGAGCGGGAAAATCGTTGAACATGGCGTCGAGCGCTGCGCCCGAGGCTGCGCGCGTCGCCAGCGCCGGTTTCTCCGCCGCGACCTTCTTGGCCTGTGCGGACAACGCCGCGATGGCCGGCGCCGGATCGAGCGCCAGCGCAGCGCGAAGCGCGGCGTCATTGCCGCTGGCCTTGGCGCGCGCCTCCCACGCTT
>CAZMRN010000233.1:0-4273 GCA_964568575.1 uncultured Caulobacteraceae bacterium | reverse complement strand
GGCCCAGCGTCATGATCGCGATCACCGCCCCCAGGAGCGCGTCGGCGTGCGGGGCGGGATCGGCGGCGCGGGGCAGGGCGCCGTCCTGCTGGGCGATGGCGAGATGGCGGAGGAAGAAGTCACGGATCTCCTGCAGCCGCCCTTGCGCCATCGCCTGGGTGGCGGGGCTGTGGGCGGTGCGTTCGGCGACGGTGTTCACGATCAGGCAGCCGGCGCGCTGCTCGTCTTCGACGGCGAGCTTCACCTGCAGGCGCAGCCAGGCCTCGATCGCCGCGAGGCCGGCGCGGTCGGTCGGCAGGGTGGCGCGGAAGCGCTCGGCGTAGCGGGCGAAGGCGCGCTGGAACAGCGTCTCCTTGTCCTTGAAGGCGGCGTAGAGGCTGCCAGGCTTCAGCCCGGTCGCTTCGTAGATGTCCGACATGGCGGTGGCGACATAGCCGCGCCGCCAGAACAGGCGCATCGCCTTGTCCAGAACCTCATCCTCGTCGAACTCGCGGGTGCGCGCCATGCGCCAGTATATTGACTAATCGATAAAAATATCAAGCGTCTCGATTCGACGGCAAACAAACCAATCAATCGAGAAAGGCGCAGACAGGACGGCGACCCGAACGCAACCCGTTACGGCTGCTTCCTTCCGGACCTGACCGGGTTGGCGGGGCGGCCGTCCGCCGCCTGCCTGCTCGCTTCATATCGGCCATGGCGCGGGCGCGATCAAGCCGCGCCGGCGCCTAGGCTTTGGCGGCGGGGACAGGCCGGCTCAAGGGGTGCGCGCCCGCCTCATAGGCCTCCATCAGCGCGACGCTCTCCGGGCGGATCGCCAGATCGAGGAACAAGGCGCGCTCGCGCTTCAGCCCCTCGGCGAGCGGCGTCGTCTGGCTGTCGTGCACGAGGCGCTTCACATGCGCGAGCGCCGGCGCGGGGATGCGCTGCAGGTGTTGGGCGTGGGCGAGCGCCGCGGCGAGCGCATCCTCGGCGAGCGCGTGCACGAGGCCGATGCGATGCGCTTCCGCCGGCGTGATCGGCAGACCCATGAGCGCATGCGCCATCGCCTGCGCGTGGCCGATGGCGCGCGCCAGACGCTGCGTGCCGCCGGCGCCGGGCAGAATGCCGAGCATGGTTTCGGGTTGGCCGAGCCGGAAATCGCCGCTCTGCGCGATGCGGATGTCGCATCCCAGCGCCAGCTCCATCGCGCCGCCCATGCACTCGCCATTGAGCGCGGCGATCACCGGCTTCGGCATCGTTTCGCACAGCGCGATGCAGCGATCGATCGGCGCGTCGGCGTGCGGCGGGGCGGGATCGCCGGGCTTCATGCCGCCGGCGCGCAACGCCGCCGACAACGCGAGAATCTCCGCCACGGAATAGTGGCGCATGAACACGCCCGCATTGGCGCCGGTGAGCACGACGACGCGCACGGCCGCATCGTCCGCCGCCTCGCGCAGCGCAGACTCCAGCGCTTCGCACAAGCCTTGGGTGAGAAAAATCCCGCCATCGGCGCCGAGGCGGATCACGCGCGCTGCGTCGATGGTTTCGCAGGCGATGAACTTCATGCCTGGCCCTCCGGTCGTACGATCAATTCTATGCCGGCGAAAGCGAACCCCGCGCCGAACAACAGCCCCGCCGCCATCACCGCATACTCGCTCCCGGCGCCGAGAGTGGGCGCAGCCGCGCCGGCGGCCAAAGCCAGAACCCAATAGAATGGCGTCAGAAACGGCCGCTGGCGCGCGAAAATCCAGATCAGGCCGAACGCCGCCATCGCGATCGCCAGCGCGGATGCGCCCGTCTGATAGGTGGAGAAGCCGAACGGATCGGCGTCGGGACCGCCGATGAAGGACAACGCCGCCGTCGCCGCAGCGAAACACAGAAGGCCCAGCGGCCCCAAAGCCTTCGCCTTGCGCAGATAAATGCCGATCAGCCCGAACAGCAGCAGGATGTCGACGCCGGCATAGAGCGCTTCGAGCGCCATCGCATCGCGCGTCACCGGGAACGACGCCACCATGCGCGCCGCGCCGCCGACGAAGGCCGCAACGCCCGCCAGGCGAAACAACAATTTCGGTCTCATCGGCTTCTCCCCGCACGCGCCGAGCATGGACCAAAGCGGACCCGCGCGATAGATCAGGGCGAAACCAGGAGCGCGCGATGGCGCAACCGCCGGCGGGATTTGCGCCGCATTTCCGCAAAAGTCCCGTGACCGACCCCTGGGAGCCGCTGTTCTCAAGGCGCACCGACGCGGGCGCCATCGAGGTCGGCGTCATCCTCGCGCCGGCGCATTGCAATGCGCGCGGCATGGCGCATGGCGGCGTGATCGCCGCGCTTGCGGACAATGCGATGGGGCTGACCTACGCCTCTTCGCTCGATCAGCCGTCCGGCGTCGTCACCGTCACTCTCTCGCTCGATTATGTCGCGGTGGCGAAAGTGGGCGCGTGGCTGCAGGTCGCGCCGCGGCTGATCCGCGGCGGCAAGAGCATGGGGTTCGTGGATGCGCTGGTCACCGGCGACGGCGAGGTGATCGCCCGCGCCAGCGCGGTGTTCCGCAATCTGGCCTGAGCGTTGCGGCGCCGTGCGCGCATTCGGCGCAGCGCCTACATTTCGTTCTCGAACACGAGCTTCACGTCCGGCGCGTCCATCGCTTCGCCGGCCTGCGCGAACGGCAGCACGCGGCTGACCACGTCTTCGGGATGGAAATGCCCGCACGCGACATGATCGACGAGGTCGGGCAGCACCGCGCGCGCGCTCACGCGGCTGGTGTGGAACGTCGCGCCCTTGTAATAGAGCGGCGCGAGCGGCAATCCGACGAGCGGTTCGAAATAAATCGCCACCGCCGTGCACACGCCGTTCGGCGCGGTCGACAACAGCGCGAAGCGCAAGCCGTCCTGCAGCCCGCACGCATCGACGGTGATGTCGAATTGTTCCTTGGGCGCGCGGCCTTCCTTGAGCGCGAGCGGTTCGGCCGCCGCGCCGAGCTTGACCGCCGTCGCGCGCCGGCCTTCGTCGTCGTCGAGATAAAGCACGCGCCCGGCGCCGAGCGAAACCGCAAGGCCCGCCGCATAAAGCCCCACGCTCTGCGCGCGGCCGCCGACGACGAGCACGCTTGCGCCAGGCCGCGCTTTCAGATGCGGCGCCACCGCGCGCCAACCGTCGGGGATGTTGTCGGGCATCGAGGCCAATTGCAGCGGCGAGAACCCTTCCGGCGCGCGCATCAGCATGTGGTCGGCGAACGGCACGCGCATGAAATCCGCAAGCGCGCCGCCGATATCCATGCCGAGGCCGAAAGCGGCGCGCGTCGGCACGGTCTCGCAGCTGCCGGTGAAGCCGCGCTGGCAGGTCGCGCAGCGCCCGCAGCTGATCTGAAACGGCACGATCACGCGGTCGCCCGGCTTCACGCCGGCGGCGTCGCCCGCTTCCACGACTTCCGCGATCGTCTCATGGCCGAATGGAAACGGTCCCTTGAAGGGCGCCACGCCGTTGGCGATGTAAAGATCGAGATCGCAGCGCGCCACGATCAGCGGCTTGACGATCGCATCCGTTGCGGATTGCAGCGCAGGCGCAGGGATGTCGCGCCATTCGAACTTTCTCGGTTCAAGAAAATAAAGCTGTCGCATCGCGACCCCCTTCGCCTCACGCCGCGCGTGCGCGCTGGCCCAACAGAAACCACGTCAAAAGCAGCACGGCGGCGACGACCAGGTGCCGCGCGACGACGCTGAAATCCGCCCCGAGGCGCCAGGTGAGCCAGGCGTCGCCGAACGGCATGACAAGTCCGGTGAGCGCGAGCAGGCGAATGGCCGCCACATCGCCGCGCCACACCAGCGCTGCGACGAACAGCGCGAAGAAGGCGGCGCGGAACGCATAGACCAGCACGAAGCCGATATCGCGCGGGTCGCTCAACGGCGCGCCGAGATAGGCGGCGAACGCCTCGGGCTGCGCCAGCGCGCGCACGGTGTTGACCGCCATGTAGAGCGCCAGCAAGCCGGCGATGGCGAACCCGATCCGGCCCGCCGTGTTCAAGCCCGCAAGGGCTGTGGTGATGGACGCCATGATCGGCCCTCCTTGAGCGACCGAGGATGGCGCCGATGGGGGCTTGCGCGCGCGCGCATTCGACGCCCAAGTGGTGAAATGAATTCACCCTCGCCGGTCTCGTTTTCCGCGCTGCGCGCCTTCCGCGAGGCGGCCCGAAAGGGCGGTTTCCGCAGCGCAGCCCAGGCGCTGTCGCTGACGCCGTCGGCGGTGAGCCACCAGGTGCGCAGCCTGGAGCGCCAGCTCGGCGCGCCGCTGTTCACCC
>CAZMRN010000232.1:1541-4286 GCA_964568575.1 uncultured Caulobacteraceae bacterium | reverse complement strand
GGGTGGAGGCGTTCGAGCCGATCCTCGACACCGACAGGCTGGGCGGCGAAGGCGATCCTGAATTCGTCCGCGCGTTTGGCGAAGATCCGACCCCGCCGCCGCCCAATCGCTGCGGCGCGGGCGTCGAGGCGCGCGACCCGGCGGGCGTTCTGTTGGGCTGGCTCATGCGGCAAAGCTGCTGAAATCAGCCCGCCACGCCCATCCAGCCGCCCAGAATTTGGATCAGTTCGTTGAGCGCGGCGAGCCCGATGCGGAAGCCGAGATAGGCCGTCGCGATCGACGCGATGGCGGCGGGGATGCTGAGCAGCGCCAATAGGCCGTCGCGCTGCAGCAGCGCCAAGGCCGTAATCGCCACGGTCATGCCCGGCGGCCAGTTCCCGAACGGGATCGGCAACAGCAGCACCAGCGCCATCACGAAGGTTTGCACGCCCAAAAAATAGGTGAACGGCTTCTCAACGAACCAGGGCAGCCGCGGACGAAACAGTCTCTCCAGCCGCCGCAGCGTCGGCACGGCGCCGGACACCGCGCGCCGCAGGCCCTCACGCGGAAACGCCATCGTGCGCATGCCGCGCGGCAGCCACAATTTCGCGCCGCCGAACATCAATTGCGCGCCCGGCGCCAGCAGCAGCAGCCCGAACACGGTGGAGATGCCCGGCACGTTCGGGATGCACATCGGCAAAGACAGGATCAGCAACAGAAAACCGAGCGCGCGGCCTTCCAGCTTGTCCAGCAACTCGCCGACGCTGACCTTTTCGTTGGGGAATGCGTCCGCCAATTCCTCGAGCAATTGCGACGTGCTGGGCGGGCGGGCCCGCCGCGCCCCATGGGCGAGAGGAATTTCTGTAGACGACACTGCTGATCCACATGGGTTCGACGCGCTGATTCCACTAGAGCGCGTTCCGAAGAAGTGGATACCGGTTCTTCGGTCAGAACGCGCTCTAAATGTATGATTTAGAGCCTTTCTCGTCCGATCAGATTGATTCAATCTGATTGGGAAAGGCTCTATGGCATTTGCGCCACACTGTTGTCGCCGCTCGTCAACGCTCTGGCAATGAAGTTGGGGCGATGACGGCGCATGGCGTCGCTGCGACTCGCCGGAACGATTGCGCTCGCCTGCCTCGCGGGCGCGTGTCTCGATTCCCGCCCGCCCACTGAGCTTGACGGCCTGTGGAGCGCCGGCCCGGCCGCCTGCGCGGCCGATATCGGCGTGCGCTTCATGGCCGACGAGGTGGCGCTGAAATACGCCCCCGACCAGGCGCAGGTGCTGCTTGACGATCCGGACTACGACCTCGAGCGGCGCGGCGAGCGCCTGCGCGTGCGCATCTCCTACCGCCTGCCGGGGTCAGGCGGCGCTCATGCGCCCGGCGCGCGCGGGATCATGGTTCTGGAGCGCGACGGCGACGGCTGGCTCCGCGTCGAGCGCCACCGCCTGGAAGACACGCGCACCGGCGCCGCCCGCGTGCGCCTGCAGGACGATCCGATCGCACGCGCGTTCCGCCTGCGCCAATGCGGGCCGCGCGCCTGGATCGAAGGCCTGCGCGGCACGACCTGATGTGCTCTAGTCGTCGGCGATGGACGGCGCCGATCGCTTCACGCCTGCGCAACGCTCCGCGGCGATGCGCGCGGTCAAGAGCCGCGACACTGCGCCGGAGCGCATCGTGCGCCGGGCGGCGTTTGCGCTCGGCGCGCGCTTCCGGCTGCATGGCGGCGATCTTCCCGGCCGCCCCGATCTGGTGTTTCGCGCCAAGCGCAAGGCGGTGTTCGTGCATGGCTGCTTCTGGCACGGCCATGCGTGTCGGCGCGGCGCGCGCGCGCCGAAGGCCAACGCCGACTATTGGCTGGCCAAAATCGCGCGCAATCGCGCGCGAGACGCCGCTATTCTCGACGCCCTGCGCGAGACCGGCTGGAGCGCCCTGGTGATCTGGGAATGCGAGATCCGCGACGCTGCGGCGCTGTCGCGCACGCTCGAGGCGTTCTTGTTTCCCGAACGGCGCAACGATGTCCGCCGCTGACGCCGCCGCGCCGCGCAAGCCTTTGGGCTTCTGGGCGTGCTGGTCGCTGACGGTCGGCGTGATGATCGGCTCGGGCGTGTTCATGCTGCCCGCCGTGCTCGCGCCCTATGGCCTCATGAGCTATGGCGGCTGGCTGATTTCCGCGGCCGGCGCCGTCGTGCTGGCGTTGACGGTCGGGCGCCTGGCGCAGCGCACGCCGCTCAGCGGCGGGCCTTACGTCTATGTTCGCGACGCGTTCGGCGATCTCGCCGGCTTCATGGTCGGGTGGGGCTATTGGGTGTCGTACTGGACGGCCATCCCCGCCATCGCGCTAGCTTTTGCGGCGTATGCGCCGAGCTTCGCGCCGGGGATCGGCGACGCGCCGGCGGCGCAGACCGCGCTGGCGCTCGCGCTGATGTGGACGCTGACGCTCATCGCGCTGCGCGGCGTGCGCGAAACCGGCGTCGCGCAAATCGTGATGACGCTGGCGAAACTGGTTCCGCTCCTGGCGATCATCGCGCTCGGCGCCGTTGCAGGCGATGCGCGCAATGCGCCGGCGCTCAATCCCTCCAGCCTGCCGCCGCTGCAGGTTTTCGCCGCGACCGCGCTGTTGACGATGTGGGCGTTCAGCGGGCTCGAAGCGGGCGCTGCGCCCGCCAGCGACGTCGAAGCGGCGCACCGCACCATTCCGCGCGCGATCGTTGCGGGCGTCGTGACTGTGACGATCCTTTATCTCAGCGCGAGCGCAGCGGTT
>CAZMRN010000232.1:0-1411 GCA_964568575.1 uncultured Caulobacteraceae bacterium | reverse complement strand
TTTTCGTCGCGGGCCAATTGCCGATGGCGGTCGCGCGCGACGGCCTGGCGCCGTCGATCCTGGCGCGACGCAACGCCGGCGGCGCGCCGGCGGTCGCGCTCGTGCTGTCGTCGGCGCTCGGCTCGGCGCTGCTGATCGCCAACGCCACGCGCGGCCTCGCCGCCGCGTTCACGTTTTTGCTGACGATGTCGACGCTGACCGTGCTGATCCCGCTTCTCGCGAGCGCGGCGGCGGAGATGCCTGGCGCACGGCGCCCGTCTGGGCGGCGATTGCGCTGAGCGCTGCGGCCTATTGCATCTTCGCCATCCTCGGGGCGGGCGCGCAGGCGCTGTTCTGGGGCCTCGTGCTGATGGCGCTGGGCGCGCCGCTTTATTTTCTTGGACGCAGAAAGACCCGCGCATGAGCCTCGCCGTCACCGCGCCCGCCGCCTGGTATCGCGATCCGTCCTGCTTCGAGATCGAGCGCACGCGCATCTTCGCCGCCGGCTGGCTTTATGCCGCACATGACAGCGACCTGCCCTGCGCCGGCGCGTGGCGCGCCGACGAGATCGCGGGCTATCCGATCCTGCTCGTTCGCGATGAGGCGGGCGCGGTGCGGGCCTTCCACAATGTGTGCCGACATCGCGCAGGCCCTTTGGTGCGCGCGGCTGCGGGCGTGTGCGACGGCGCGTTGACCTGCCAGTATCACGGCTGGCGCTATGCGCTCGACGGGCGGCTGCGCAACGCGCGCGATTTCGGCGCCGCCGACGGCTTCGACCCGCGCGCTTTCAGTCTGTTCCCGATCCGCGTGGAGACGTGGCGGGGCGGCGTCTTCGTCAATATCGACGCAGCCGCTGCGCCCCTCGCCGAATTGATCGCGCCAGTGGAGGCGCGCTTGGCGAAGCGCGACTGGTCGCGCCTCAAGGCCGCGCTGCGGCGGACGCATGTGATTGCGTGCAATTGGAAGGTCTATGTGGAGAATTATCTCGAGGGCTATCACGTGCCGATTCTGCATCCCACGCTGGACGCCGATATCCGCGCGGAGGATTACGCGGTGACGGTCGAAGGACGCGCCGCATTGCATCATGCGCCGCCACGCACGGCGGGCGTTTATGACGGCGTGTGGGCTTGGGTGTGGCCGAACCTGGGGATCAATGTCTATCAGCGCGGCGTGATGATCGAGCGCATGGCGCCGATCGGGGCGGCGCAGACGCGGCTCGATTATCTGTATCTGACCGAAGACGGCGAAACCCCCTCGCCCGAAACGCTGACGATGTCGGACCAGGTGACGGCGGAGGATTCCTGGATCTGCGCGCAGGTGCAGGCCAATCTCAACGCCGGCATTTACGAGCGCGGCGTGCTGTCGCCGAAGCACGAAGGCGCGGTCGCCGCCTTTCAGGCGTGGGTCGCCGCCGCGCTGGCGGACACGCTCT
>CAZMRN010000231.1:854-4297 GCA_964568575.1 uncultured Caulobacteraceae bacterium | reverse complement strand
TTCTCCCCTTGTGGGAGAAGGTGTCAGCGAAGCTGACGGATGAGGGGTGACGGCGCCAACGCTTGCAGGTTCACGCAAGCACCCCTCATCCGTCTCGCCCCGGACGCAGTCCGGGGCGATCCACCTTCTCCCACAAGGGGAGAAGGGGCGCGCGTTCGCGGCGGCGTCACCCCAAAAACGCGACAATAGCTTGCGCCAGCTCCGGCGCGGCGACGGCGGTGAGGTGATTGCCGGGCGTGCGCTGCGCGCGCGCGTTCGGCAAAAGCGCAGCAAGCCCTTCGGCGGAGCCGTTGTCTTCGTCGTCGACGCCGCTGACCACCAGGATCGGCGTGTCGATGCGCGCGAGCGCCTCAGGCGCCGTCGAGAGTTGCGAGGCGAGCACGTGCAGCGCCGCGTCGCGCCGCATGCCGCCTTGCTCCAGCATCGCGGTGACGAAGCGCGCGGCGCGCGGATTGGCGGATGTTTCCGGATCGCGCAACAGATCCTCGAAATAGGCTTGACGCACCGCGACGTCGGTGACGCCGCTGTCGCCCATGCCGCCAAGCACGCACGCGCCCGGCCGCGCGCCGCGCGCCAGCATGCGCACGCTCGTCCGCGCGCCGAGCGAATAGCCGACGAGATCGTAATCGCGCACGCCGAGATGACGCAGCAGCGCTTCCTGGTCTTGCGCGAGCACGTCGGGCGGATAGCCGGCGGCGTCCGTCGGCGCGGCGGAGGCGCCGTGTCCGCGCAGATCGGGCAGAATGGCCTGGCGGCCTGACGCAACGACAGCCTCAGCGATCCCCGGCGCGATGTAATTGCGCTGCGCATCGCCGAGAAAGCCGTGCAGCATCAGCGTCGGCCGGCCGCGCCCCAGCACGCGATAGCTGATCGGCGCGCCGTCGAAGCTGGCGAAGGTCTGCGGCGCGTCGGTCATGGGCGGCTCCGTGGCGCAGGCCGCCAGCGCGAGGGATGAAGCGAGAAGGGTGCGTCTGTTCGGCGTCATGAAATCGACTTTTGCCCAGACGCGCGCGCTCGTCTATGCGGATGCGGCGAGGGCGATGATGCGTGACCGATTGATCGATCTGGAAGGCGTGCGGAATTTCCGCGATTTCGGCGGCTGGGACACGCCGCGCGGGCGCTTGCCGCGCGGCCGTTTGTGGCGCTCCGCGGCGTTTGCGGAGGCGACCGACGCCGACATCGCGCGCATCGATGCGCTGGGAATCGCGGCAATCTGCGATCTGCGCCGTCCGGAGGAGCGCCGCATGCATCCCAATCGCTGGCCGGTCAACGCCGCCGGCGCTGTGGTGCGGGTGATGGAATCGAATGACGGCGGGCGCGACGAGCCGCCCCATATCGCGTTTCTGCGCAACGGCGATTTGTCGCCCGCGGCGGTGCGCGGCTTCATGTGCCGGCTCTATGAGGAAATCCCGTTCGATGCGCGCTATGTCGCGCTGTTCCGCGATTTCTTCGCGCACCTGATCGAGGACGGCGGCGCAGGGCTCGTGCATTGCGCGGCCGGCAAGGATCGCACCGGCATTTTGTGCGCCTTGACGTTGATGGCGCTCGATGTCGGCGAGGACGACGTGTTCGCCGATTACGAGTTCACCAACACCGCCGTCGATCTCACAGGGCGCCTGCCGGAAATCCGCCAGCGCTTCGAGGACCAATTGGGCTTCGCGATGCCGCTTGAGTCGCTCACGCCGTTTCTCGGCGTCGACGTCGCGTATCTGCACGCCGCGCTCGCCTCGATCCGCGCCCGGGCCGCCTCGGTCGATGGGTACCTGACCCAGACGCTGGGCGTCGACGGCGCTGCGCGCGCGCGGCTTGCTGAGCGCATGACAGGGTAGGGGCGCTGCCGCCGCCCGGTCCGAGGCGGCGCGCCCCCTCCGGCCCTCCGGGCCACCTCCACCGCGCGCGGGGGAGGAAAACGTTGCGTTGCGGCGAATTGTTTCCTCCCCCGTTCACGGGGGAGGTGGCCGCGCAGCGGACGGAGGGTGCGTGAACGCGCGCCGAGTTGGCGCGCGCCCCGCACGGCGCTAATCTTCCGCCCAAAAACGGGGAGGGCGCGATGTTT
The DNA here is from genome assembly GCA_964568575.1 of uncultured Caulobacteraceae bacterium. Taxonomy (GTDB): domain Bacteria; phylum Pseudomonadota; class Alphaproteobacteria; order Caulobacterales; family Aquidulcibacteraceae; genus RI-43. Next base: position 2,241 of record CAZMRN010000231.1, on the reverse strand, counting down.
GCGCTCAGCGATGCCTTGGCGACGGGGCTTCTCGGCGTGCTGGCTGGCGCTTTCGGCGCGCTGGCGACGCTGTTCATGAACGAGCGGCGCGTGCGCCGCCAATACCGGCTCGACCTCTCCGCCGAAGCGCTCGCGCGCGAGCTCTTGACGCACCGCAAGTGGCGTTTGCGTAATTTTGCAACCATCAAGCGGCACATGGGCGGCTTCGCCGACGACGAGCTGCGCCAGATTCTCGTGCGCGCGGGCGCGGTGCGCTTCGCGGCCGAGGATGGCGGAGAGTGGTGGGGATTGCTTCGCCGGAACCGGAACTTGTTGTCGGGCAAGGAAGCGCCGCCGCAAGGCGCGCCGCCCGCAGCGCAGAGCCCGGTTCCGCCCGCGCTCAGCCCCAAAACGTCGGTGCTGCCGGAAGGGATTTTGAGCGCCGCGCCGAACGCCGGTCCCGGGCCGATGAGCGTCGTTCCCGCCGCCTTGTCGCCGGCGCCGCGCGACCCGCCTTAGGGCGCAGCCCTCAACGCGCGCAGCGTTCGATCTTGGCGAAGGGGCTGAGGCCGAGCCAGGTTTGCATCGTGCGCTGCACGTCCGCATCGCCCGTCAGCGTCAATCGTCGCGCCGCGACCGCCGCGCGCACGGTGTCGTAGCCCATCCAGATCGCCGTCATCGTCCGCAGATCGCACACGGCGAACAAATCCACGTCAAAGCCGGGATCGATCATGCACAGATGACCTCGCCCTGCGGGTCCACGATCAGCCGCCATTGGCGATGCGGCGGGCTTGCGTCGGCGTATTGGAACTGGATCACGCTGCGCCGCTTGGGCAGCGGCGACGGATCGAGATTGCGCCGCATGTCCCACATCAGGAGCTGCGCATCGAGATGCTGCAGCGACAGGTCGGCGCCGATCCAGCGCTGGCCCCAAACGCCGAACGCTAGACCGCCTCGATCCGCTTCTTCATCAGCGCGTCGAAGTTCGACCACACGCCGTCGCCGCCGTGCCAATCGCCGCGCGTGGCGGCCTTGGAATATTCCGTAGCGCGGGCTTCGAAGAAGTTCGCGTGTTCGACGCCGTTGAGGATCGCGGTCAGCCACGGGATCGGGTGTTCAGTCGCGCCGTAGATTTTGGGCAGATGCAATTGGCCCAGGCGCCAATCGGCGATGTAGCGGATATAGCCCTTGATGTCCTCCGGCGTCATGCCCTCGACTGGGCCCATGCCGAACGCCAGATCGATGAACTTGTCCTCCAGCGAAACGACATGGCGGCAGCAATCGATGATGTCGTCCTTCACGCTCGAGGTCAGCGCGTCGGTTTCCTTGGCGAAGGCGTGAAACAGCTTGATCATGCCTTCGCAGTGCAGGCTTTCGTCGCGCACCGACCAGGTCACGATCTGGCCCA
>CAZMRN010000231.1:0-811 GCA_964568575.1 uncultured Caulobacteraceae bacterium | reverse complement strand
GCGGGAAGTTCATCAGCATCGCGAACGACGCGAACAATTGCAGCCCCTCGGTGAAGCCGCCGAACATCGCCACGCTGCGCAGGATGTCGGCCTCGGTCTGCACGCCGAAGGTCGCCATGTAATCGTGCTTGTTCTTCATCTCCTCGTAATCGAGGAAGGCGGCGAATTCGGTTTCCGGCATGCCGATGGTTTCAAGCAGCAGCGCGTAGGCGGCGATGTGCACGGTCTCGATGTTGGAGAACGCCGCCAACATCATCTTGATTTCGGTGGGTTTGAAGACGCGCGAATAGCGCTCCATGTAATTGTCGTTCACTTCGACGTCCGCTTGGGTGAAGAAGCGGAAGATTTGGGTGAGGAGGTTGCGCTCCTGGTCGTTGAGCTTGGAGGCCCAATCCTTCACGTCCTCGCCGAGCGGGACTTCTTCGGGCATCCAATGCACTTGCTGCTGGCGGCGCCAGAATTCATACGCCCACGGGTAACGGAACGGCTTGTAGCCGATCGAGGGGGTCCGAAGGCCCGTCAATTTTTCCCCGTTTACGCCAGCCATAAATCGTCTCCAGTCCGGAACGTCGCCTAGATGTAGGGATTTAGCGGCGCATTGGCCACCATATCTAGACTAGTTGGGCGCGAGTCGCCTTTCGAAAAGGTTACCAGCGGCCTGTCGGGACCATGCAATGATTCAGGGCGCGGCCAAGCCGGCGAGGGGCGGGGAGTTGTGGAGAATTAGGCCGCGATCCATTTGGCGATCAGATAGGCCGCGGTGACACCAACAGCCTGCCCATCAATATCTGGGTGAAGAAGATGGCGTTCA
>CAZMRN010000230.1:3814-4307 GCA_964568575.1 uncultured Caulobacteraceae bacterium | reverse complement strand
GCTCGAGCGCGGCCACCCATTCCGCATCGTCGGGATCGCCGCGCCAGGCGGTAAGATCCGAGGCCTGGATGACGTTGAACGGCAGCGGCGGCACGCACGGCTTCAGCATCACCGGCACGAAGCCGCCGGTGGCGTAGGCGTGGTGGCTTTCCGCCGCCACCCAATCCGACCGCGCCGAGGCCGGCGACCAGCACGTCACCACGCAATCGGCGCGCGACAGCGCCTTGCGGATGGCGTCGTTCCACTTCTTCCCCGGCTTGATCTCGGGGTCCCACCAGACGCTGAATCCTTCCTTTTGCAACGCCAAGGCGATGAGCCGCACATGCTTGCGGTCGGCGCGCGCGTAGGAAATGAAGACTTCAGGCATCGCCAGCCTCCGAAACCGCTCGTTCATAGCACTGAAATGCGTCGATGACCCGCGCGCCCGATATGCCGCCCCCGATCGCCGAGCCCTGGCCGGCCATCGCGCTCGTGCGTCCGCAGATGGGCGAAA
>CAZMRN010000230.1:0-3775 GCA_964568575.1 uncultured Caulobacteraceae bacterium | reverse complement strand
TTTCGGGCTCGCGGGCCTGCGGCTCGTCGATCCGCGCGACCGCTGGCCCAATCCGAAAGCGTACGCGGTGGCCTCCGGCGCCGACGCCGTGCTCGACGCCGCCAAGCTCGACTGGACGCTCGACGCCGCGCTCGCGGAAGCCACGCTCGTGGTGGCGGCGACGGCGCGTCCGCGCGACATGGAAAAACCCGTCTGGGGGCCGCGCGAGGCGGCGCGCCTGCTGCGCGCGGCGGTCGCTGCGGGCGAAAAGCCGATCGTGCTGTTCGGCGCGGAAGCCTCCGGCCTCACCAATGATGAGATCGCGCGCGCCGACGCGATCCTCACCATGCCGGTCAATCCGGGCTTTCCGTCGATCAATCTGGCCAATGCGGTCGCCATCTTTTGTTTCGCCTGCGGCGAGGCGCGTCAGGACGCGGACGCGCCGCCTTGGTTTCGCCCCTCCGACAGCCCGTCTGCGACGCAAGCCGAGCTGGAGGGCCTGTTTCAGCATCTCGAGGAAGAGCTGGACCGCGGACGCTTCTTCCATCCGCCGGACAAGACGCCCCTTATGCGGCGCAATCTGCGCGCGCTGTTTCTGCGGTCACGGCTGACGCAGCAGGAGGTGCAGACGCTGCGCGGCGCGATCAAGGCGCTCACCGTCGGGCGCGGCGGGCGCAAGCGCGACGACGTGTGAGGCGAGCGGGGCTGCAGCGCGCGATGTTCGCGCACGCGCCGTTCGGCTAAAAGCCGCGTCGCGGAGGAGGATTGATGTCGCCGCTGAAGCGTCTGTTCGCCAAACGCGATGCGCAACTGGCTGCGCCGCCGGTTCCGTGGAACGGCGAAATCGTGGACGTCGACGCCTATTGGGCGGAGGCGTGGCGGGCGCTGCATGCGCGCCAGACGATGCTGGGCCACGACATGAAGCTCGCCGGCGCGACCTGGGCGGTCGATCAGGAGCGCGGACTCATTCGCTTCGAACGCTTCGACGGGGTGAAGCTCGCAGCGCCAGTGCAGATCATCGGCTCGTGGAATCCGCGCACCAGCGCGTTTTCCTGGGGCTGGGATCATCCCAGCGTGCAAACGCGCTTGCGCGCCGCCGCCGAGCGCACGCGCTGGTTCGGCGAGAAGCACGCGCTGGCCGATCTGACCACGCCGCAAGTGACGATCTCGGAGCTGGAGGCGTGGCGCTTCGCAGCCATCGCCATGCGCATCAACGCCGCCGGCGGCGTCTATCGCGGCCCGACCGACGGGCCGACCGTGTTCATGACCTTCGGCGACTTGAGCGCGACGGGGTGAGCGCGCGGCGCGCGTCAGTCCTCGAAGCCGACGAAACGCGCAGCCTCCTGCACGGATTTGCGCCGGGAGACGACGGCGTTGGCGGGAAAATCGTCGTCGGGATAGCCCATGGCGACGCAGATCATGATCACCTGATCGTCGGGAATGCCGGCGTGTTCGCGCACGACGGGCGATTGCATGATGCCTTGGCTGTTGATCACGCAGCCCAGCCCGCGCGACCAGGCCGCGTTCACCAGCGCATTGGTGACGGCGCCGCAATCGAACGGCGCGATGTCGCCGCCATGGATCGAACGGTCATAGGTGATGACGATCGATACCGGCGCGTCGAACTGGCGGAATCCGCGCAGCACCCAATCCTGGCGCTTGGCCTTGTCGTCGCGGGCGATGTCCATAGCGGCGAACAATTGTTTGGCGATCTCGATCTGGCGCTCGCGATGGGCGCCTTCATAGGCGGGACCTCGGCGAAATTCGCGGCTTTCGGGGACGCCAGCGAGGTTGCGTTCGGTGTTTCCCGCTCTGATGCGGTCAAGCGGCGCGCCGGCGACGACCGTGAAATTCCATGGCTGCGTATTGAGCGAAGACGGCGCGCGCATCGCCAGCGTCAAGATCTCCTCGATCAGCGCGCGCGGCGGCCGCTCGGGCTTGAAGCCGCGAATGCTGCGCCGGCCGAGCACGACATCATCATAGCGCATCGGGTCGCCTCATGGGTTTGCGGACGCGGATCGTCCCGCCCTGCCTAGCAAACGCCGCCCTCGCCGCAATCCCGGCCGTAGCGTCAGGCGGCGAGGGGATTCGCATCGCGCTCAACGATGGAGGAAGGTTGGAGCATGGACGGCCTCGTCCATGCCTTTTTGCGTTGGCGATCGAAAGCGCGGACGGGGTCGTCCGCGCTCTCCTTTAGGCCCGCCCCGCCAGTTCGTGCCCGGATGCGTCGGCGATCTCCACGCGCACGATGTCGCCTTCCGCGAGGTCGTTTTCGGACGACACGTAGACGACGCCGTCGATCTCCGGCGCGTCGGCCTTGGTGCGGCCTTCATAGACCGCCGCCTCGTCGTCCCAGCCGTCGATGATGACGTCCAGCGTCTGGCCGATCAGCTTTTGCGCGCGCGCGTCGGCGAGTTCGGTTTGCACCTCCATGAAGCGCTCATGGCGTTCGGCGATCACGTCCTCGTCGACATGATCGGGCAGGTCGCGCGAGGCGGCGCCGGCGACGTTCTCGTATTTGAACACGCCGGCGCGATCGATGTCGGCCTCTTCGATGAAATCGAGCAGCGTTTCGAAATCCTCCTCCGTCTCGCCGGGAAAGCCGACGATGAAGGAGGAGCGGATGGTGAGGTCAGGGCAGATCTTGCGCCACGCCGCGATGCGCTCAAGCACGCGCTCCTGGTTGGCGGGGCGGCGCATCGCCTTGAGGAGGCGCGGGCTCGCGTGCTGAAACGGAATGTCGAGATAGGGAAGGATTTTTCCTTCCGCCATCAGGCCGATCACGTCATCGACATGCGGATAGGGATAGACATAGTGCATCCGCACCCAGACGCCGAATTCGCCCAATTCGCGCGCCAAGTCGAGGAAGCGCGCGCGCACCATGCGGTCTTTCCACTTGGATTCGGCGTATTTGATGTCGAGGCCATAGGCGCTCGTATCCTGGCTGATGACGAGCAATTCCTTCACGCCCGCCTTCACCAGCGCTTCGGCCTCCTTCAGCACGGCGTTGATCGGCCTCGAGACCAGATCGCCGCGCAAGGCCGGGATGATGCAGAAGCTGCAGCGATTGTTGCAGCCTTCCGAAATTTTCAAATAGGCGTAGTGGCGCGGCGTGAGCCGCAAGCCTTCCGCCGGCGTGAGATCGATTTTCGGATCGTGAACGCGCGGCAGATGCGCATGCACCGCATCGAGCACCGCCTCGTATTGATGCGGGCCCGTCACCGCCAGTACGCTCGGATGGGCGTCGCGGATGAGATCGGCCTCCGCGCCGAGGCAGCCGGTGACGACGACCTTGCCGTTCTCCGCCAGCGCCTCGCCGATGGCTTGAAGGCTTTCGTCGCGTGCGCTGTCGAGGAAGCCGCAGGTGTTGACGATGACGAGATCCGCGCCGGCGTAGTCCGCCGACAAGCTGTACCCTTCGGCGCGCAGCCTGGTGATGATGCGCTCGCTGTCGACGAGAGCTTTCGGGCAGCCGAGGCTGACGATGCCGACCTTGGGGTCGGCGGCGGGGGCGGGTCTGGCCATGGCCGCGACATAGCCGATCCGGCGGCGGCGCCAAAGCGCTTGACGGCGGCGCGGTCTTATTTATAATCACGGTTATGCCAAAACAGGTCGACCACGCCGCCCAACGCCGCGCCATCGCCGCCGCCGCGATCGATGTGATCGACGCCGCAGGCCTGGAGGGCGCGCGCCTGCGCGACGTCGCGCGCGCCGCCGACGTCACCACCGGCGCGGTCACCCATTATTTCGACGACAAGGATGCCGTGCTCGAGGCTGCGCTCACGGAAATCGTGCG
>CAZMRN010000229.1:0-4313 GCA_964568575.1 uncultured Caulobacteraceae bacterium | reverse complement strand
GGGGCCGATCGCCGCGCCGCCTGCGCCGCCGACCCAGCCGCCGCTGTCGCCTGCGCCGGAGACGCCCCGTGCGCCGGATATCGACGCCTCCGTCGGCTTTCAGCTGGAGGACCTTCGCGCGCCCGACCGCACGCCGCTGACGCCCGCCCAGATCGACCAATTGGCCGCAAGTCTCGGGGTCGAGCCGATCGCGATCCGGACGGTCGTTCAGGTGGAGAGCGCAGGGCAGGGGTTCGCCGCCGACGGACGCCCGCTGATCATTTTCGAGCCGGCCTTCTTCTCCGAGCTGACCGGCGGCCGCTTCGACCAATCGCACCCCGCGCTGTCGGTCCCGCGCGGCCAGCGCGCCGATTTCGGCCGCACCCAGGCCGATCGCTGGGCCAAGCTCGCCCAGGCCTTCGCGCTCGACCCCGAAGCCGCGCTCGGCGCGACAAGCTTCGGCCTGTTCCAGACGCCGGCGCGCTATTGGCAGGCCTGCGGCTACAGCTCCGTCTACGCCTTCGTGACCGACGTCTCGCAATCCGAAAGTCGGCAATTGGCGGCTTTCGAGCGATACCTGCGCAGCCAGAACCTCGTCGACGAAATCCAGCGCAAGGATTGGGCAGGCTTCGCGCGCGCTTACGAAGGCGAAGCAGGCGCCGGCCAATACGCCAATGCCTTGACCGCCGCCTACGGCCGGCTCAACGCCGCGGCGGGCGGGAATTTCATCGACAGCCTTGTGGCGGAGACCCGCGCCGGGCTGACGCAGTCCGATTTCGCCGCGACAGCGCAGCGCCTGGGCTGCGAATCGGCGGCGGTCGAAGCGGTGGTGGCGGTCGAAAGCGGGCCGGGGGGCGCCTATGGGGCCGACGGGCGCCCGGTGATCCTGTTCGAGCCGCACATCTTCTCGCGGCTGACGCAGCGTCGCTTCGACCAGTCCAATCCCAACGTCTCGTATCCGTCGTGGGACCGCACGAAGTATCCGCGCACGCAGGCCGGCCGCTGGGATCAGCTGCGCGAGGCTTACGCGCTCGATCCAGAGGCTGCGGTGGCGTCGGCGAGTTGGGGATTGTTCCAGATTCTGGGCATGAACCACGCGCGCTGCGGCTTTCCGACCGCCCAGGCCTTCGTCGCCGACATGGCCAAAAGCCAGGCCCGGCAATTGGCGGCGTTCGAGGCGTTCGTGCGCTCCAACAACCTGACCGACGAGTTGCAGCGCAAGGACTGGGAAGGCTTCGCGCGGGTCTATAACGGGCCCGGCCAGGTCGAGCGTTATGGCCGGCTGTTGCGCGAGGCCTATGCGCGGATCACGGGAACGCCCGTGGCGTGAGGCTGGGGGGCGCTTGGCTGCGACGCGGATGTGGCGTAGGCACACATCTCATGAGCGACGCGCGACCCCCGACGATGCGCATGTGACGAGCGCCGGCGCAGCCGTCGCCGCCTCGTCGTCCTGGATTTCGCGAAAGCATCGTCATGGCCCGTTTTCTGATCACGTCCGCGTTGCCGTACATCAATGGCGTGAAGCATCTCGGCAATCTGGCCGGGTCGATGCTGCCGGCGGACGTGCATGCGCGCTTCCGCCGGCTGCAGGGCCACGAGGTTTTGTTCCTGTGCGCGACCGACGAGCATGGCACGCCCGCCGAGCTCGCCGCCGCCGAATCCGGGCAGCCGGTCGCCCAATATTGCGCCGAACAGCATGACATCCAGCGGCGCGCCTGCGAGGGCTTCCGGTTGTCGTTCGACTGGTTCGGCCGCTCGTCGAACCCGCCCAATCACCGTCTGACGCAGGCGTTCTGCGAACGCCTTGAAGCCAATGGGCTCATCGAAGAGCGCGTGTCGCGGCAGGTGTTTTCGCGCGCCGACAATCGTTTCCTGCCCGATCGCTATGTCGAAGGCACGTGCCCGGTCTGCGGCTTCGAGCGCGCGCGCGGCGACCAGTGCGACAATTGCGGGTCGCTGCTCGACCCGATCGATCTGAAAAACCCGCGCTCGAAAATCTCAGGCTCGAACGATCTCGAAGTGCGCGAGACGGCGCATCTTTATTTGCTGCAATCGAAAATGCAGGATCGCATCCGCGCCTGGGTGGACGGCGCCGATCAATGGCCGCATCTGGCGCGCTCGATCGCGTACAAATGGCTCGATGAAGGCCTTATCGACCGCGCCATCACGCGCGACCTCGATTGGGGCGTGCGGGTGACGCGCAACGGCGCGCCGCGGCCGGGCTTCGACGCCAAGGTGTTCTATGTCTGGTTCGACGCGCCGATCGAATATATCGGCGCCGCGGTGGAGTGGTCGGAGGCGACCGGCCAGGATTGGGCGCGTTGGTGGCGCACCGATCAAGGCGCCGACGACGTCACCTATGTGCAGGTGATGGGGAAAGACAACGTCGCCTTCCACACGGTGAGTTTTCCCGTGACGATCATGGGCTCTGGCGAGCCGTGGAAGCTGGTCGATCGCTTGAAGGCGTTCAATTGGGTGACGTGGTACGGCGGCAAATTCTCCACCAGCGAAAAGCGCGGCATCTTCATGGACCAGGCGCTGGAGATTGCGCCGAGCGACGTGTGGCGCTGGCATCTGATGGCGAACGCGCCGGAAAGCGCCGACGCCGCCTTTACGCTCGAGCAATTCCAGACGGGCGTGAACGCCGATCTGGCCAATGTGTTCGGCAATTTCGTCAACCGCATCACGCGCTTCTGCGCCGCCAAATTCGACGCCAAAAATCCTGACGGCGGCGCGCCAGGCGAAGCGGAAGCCGCCATCGCCGCGGAATTGTCCGCGCGCATCGGCGCCATCACCCGCGCGCACGAGGAGATGGAGTTTCGCAAGGCGGCCGCCGAAACCCGCGCCTTATGGGCCGCCGGCAATGAATATCTCCAGCGCGCCGCGCCCTGGACTGCGATCAAGACGGATGCGGATCAAGCCGCCGTCGGCGTGCGCACGGGCCTGAACCTCGCGGCGATTTTCGCGATCCTGGCGCAGCCCTTCATTCCCGATGCGGCCGGCGCAGTGCTCGACGGTCTTGGCGTGCCCAAGCAGCACCGCATGTGGCCGCGCGCGGACGACGCCGGCCTCCTCGACGCCCTGCCGCGCGGCCTGCCGATCACGCCGCCCGACGTGCTGTTCCGCAAGATCGAGGACGCCGATGTGGCCGCCTGGTCGGCGCGTTTCGGCGGCGGCGGCGCAGCCGGCGCTTAACGGCTGGCGCTGATCATGCATGATGCGGCCGCGGGCTGGCGGAGGCGGACATGCGGGTTGGGATCATCGCGACGGCGCTACTCGGCGTAGGGGCCCTGGGCGCGTGTGCGCAAACGCCGCCGGCGACCCAGGTTGCGCCCGCCGTCGATGCGCCCAGCGGATTTTCAGCCCTGTTCGGGGCGCGGCGCGACAGCCCGTTCGGGGCCGAGCGCATCGGCATGGGCTACCAGACCTGCCTCGATTCCAACCAGGGCCTGGCCGATCCCATAACCGAGCCCGCCGGACGGCCGCTGATCCTGTGGTGGTGCCATGACGGCGACAACCAGCGCATTCAGCTCGTCGATGGGGTGCTCTTTGTGGGCGCTGCGCGGCGCCATGTCATCGAGCCCATGCCGCGTCCGGCGGAGAACGCCTGCGATCTCTACCGCTGGACCTCGCAGAAGCGCCGCTACGATCTGGGCCTCTGCGTCGTGCCGGATGCGCCGGTGGGCCTCAATATCGACGCCGCCGTCCCCGATCTCCTGACCTTCGTCGGCGTCACCCCCGTCGGCGGGCGCGGACCGACGCTGGGCGCGCCGTTGCGGGTCGCGCCGATCCCCGAAGGCGCTACGCCGCAGGGCATCTGGGAGCGCGATCGCCGCACCGGGCAGATCAAGATCAGCGGGTCGGACCTGTGCATCACGCCGCCGTCGCAAGATATGGGGCCTGAAGCGCCGCTGGTTTTGGATTCCTGCGAGGAGCCGTTCCGTCTCGATCCCGCCAACGCCGAGGACGGCGCGCGCCGCTCCCGCGCGAACTTCCAGCGCATCTGGCGCCGTGCGTCTTAAACTGCCCGGCGCGCCGCATAGAGGGCGATCGCGGCCGCGACCGACACGTTCAGGCTCTCCATCGCCGGCGCGATCGCAATGCGCGCGCGGACGGCGCACGCCTCCGCGACCGCCGGACGCAGGCCTTTGCCCTCCGCGCCAAGCACGATGGCGTAGGGGCCTGACGCTGCGACGGCCTCTTCGAGATCGACGTCGCCCGCGCCGTCCAGCGCCAGCGTACGATAGCCCATGGCCGCCAGCGTCTCGACGGCGCGCGCGAGGTTCTGCGCGCGCACATGCGCCACACGCTCCACGCCGCCGGCCGCCGCCTTC
>CAZMRN010000228.1:3130-4325 GCA_964568575.1 uncultured Caulobacteraceae bacterium | reverse complement strand
GAAATAGTCCATCGCGCGCGTGATGTAGAGATAGGAATTGGCGTCGAAGCGGTCGACGAAGCTCTGCCCTTGATGGCGCAGATAGGATTCGACCTGAAAATCCGCGTCGAAACCGAACGACACCTGGTCGCGATCCTGCAGCGCGCGGTCGAATTTTCGCCGCAGCGCCGTCTCCGAAAGATACGTGATGTGCGCGGCCATGCGCGCCACCGCGAGGCCTTTGCCCGGCCGCACGCCCTGCGCCAGATAGGCGCCGTCGCGCCAGTCCGGATCGGCCATGATGGCCTGCCGGCCGACCTCGTAGAACGCGATGTTTTGCGCCGAGTGCCGCGCGGCGGTGGCGATCGCGCAGCACGAGAACACGCGCTTCGGGTACGCCGCCGCCCATTGCAGCGCCTGCATGCCGCCGATCGAGCCGCCGATGACGCAGAACAGAGAGGAGATCCCCAGCGCCTCCACCAGCATCGCCTGGGCGCGCACCATGTCGGCGACGGTGATGCCGGGAAAGCGCGTGCCGTAGGGCGCGCCGTCCGACGCAGTGGAGGCGGGGCCGGTGGTGCCCATGCACCCGCCCAGCACATTGGCGCAGATGACGAAGAAGCGGTTGGTGTCGATCGGCCGGCCGGGGCCGACGATGCGCGGCCACCAAGCGGGCCGGCCGGTGATCGGATTCGGGCTGGCGACGAACTGGTCGAGCGTCAGCGCGTGGCACACCAGGATGGCGTTGGATTTGTCGGCGTTGAGCGCGCCATAGGTTTCGAACGCGACCGTCAGCGGCGCGATCGTCGCGCCGGAGGACAGCTGCAGCGATTCATCGCTGCGGAAGGTCAACGCGCGGACGCCGCCCGCCGCCGTCCATTTTGTTGTCGCCGCTTGGGGAATCATTCGCGCAGAATAGCGCGCGACGGCCCCGGCGCATCCCCCATCAGGCGCGCGCCTTGGCGACGCCGCAAAAAGGCCGATACTTGAGGGGATGGACGATTCCAGCGTCACCGCGCCCATCGATCCCGCGCTGGCCGTGCGCGCCGAGATCGACCGAGTGGATGCCGAGCTGCTCGACCTGATCGGAAAGCGCTTGCGGCTGGCCGAGCAGGCGGGCCCCGCGCGCCTCGGCGAAGGCGGCGGCCCGCTGCGCCCGGCGCGCGACATCAAGACTCTGCGCCGGCTCCTGGCCGCGGCGCCGACCCATGTCGAT
>CAZMRN010000228.1:257-3112 GCA_964568575.1 uncultured Caulobacteraceae bacterium | reverse complement strand
GTGCATGAGGTGTGGCGGGCCCTTTTGGGCGCGAGCGTGCGCCGCCAGGGCGCGCTCGAAATCATCACCGCCGGCGGGCCCGATCCGGGCAAGCTGTTCGATCTCGCCCGGCGTCATTTCGGCGCGGCGGCGCGCATCCAGCGCCTCGACGATGCGCGCACCGCGCTTGCCCGCGCCATCGAGCACCAGAGCGTGGTGTGCGTGCTGCCCTGGATCGGCAAGACCGGCGCCGGCATGTGGTGGCCGATTCTCGCGGAATCGCGCTTCAGTGCGCTCAACGTGATCGGCGCCCTGCCGATGCGCTCCGATGCGCCCGAGCCGGACGCAGCCCTCGTCACCGCGCACGGAGTCATCGAGCCGGCCGGCGGCGACGTCACCTTGGCCATCGCATTCGATTCCAAGTTCAAGCTGCAGCGCGCCATGGCCGAGGCGGGGCTGAAGGGCGCGGAAGTGGCGCGCGCGGCGGCCTTGGTGCTGTTGCGGCTCGACGGCCACCTGCATCCCGACGACCTGCGCCCCGCGCTTCTGTCCAAGGCGGGGCTTGACGGGTTCCGCGTCGTGGGGTCCTACGCGCGGGTCTGAGCCGCCCCTCTCGGCCCCCCTCATTGCAGATCGCCATCGCCGCCATGCCCGTCTCGCCGCTGCCGTACATTCTCGACATCGAGCCCTACAAGCCGGGGGATTCGAAGATCGCGGGCGTGGCGCATCCGGTGAAGCTCGCCTCGAATGAAAATCCGTTCGGCGCCAGCCCGAAGGCGCAAGCCGCCTACGCGCAGGCCGCCGCCGATCTGGCGCTCTATCCGGAAGGCACAGCGCGCGCGCTGCGCGAGGCGATCGCTGCGCGCTACGGCATCGACGCAGAACGGATAGTTTGCGGCGCGGGCTCCGACGAAATCTTCTTCATGCTCGGCCGCGCTTTTCTCGGCGTCGGCGACGAGATGGTGCAGAGCGAGCACGCGTTTTCAGTCTATCGCATCGTCGGCCAGCAAAGCGGCGCAGTGGTGCGCACGGCGAAAGCGAAGGATCGCGCCGTCGACGTCGATTCCATGCTCGCCTGCGTCACCGACAAAACGCGCATCGTGTGGCTCGACAATCCCAACAACCCCACCGGCACCTACATTCCTTACGCCGACGTGCGCCGCCTGCACGCCGGCCTGCCGGGCCATGTGCTGCTGGTGATCGATGCGGCCTATGCGGAATATGTGCGGCGCAACGATTATTCCGCCGGCCTCGAACTCGCGGGCGAGGCCGACAATGTGCTGATGACGCGCACGTTCTCGAAAATCTACGGCCTGGCGGCGCTGCGCCTGGGCTGGGCCTATGGGCCCGCGTCGGTGATCGACGCGCTCAACCGCATTCGCGGACCGTTCAACGTGTCGGCGCCGGCGCAGGCCGCGGGCGTCGCGGCGATCGGCGACGCCGCGTTCGCCGATCAGAGCGCTGCGTTCAACGAAGCCGAATTGCCGCGCGTGACCGGCGCGCTGGAGGCGATGGGGCTGCGCGTGACGCCGAGCGTCGGCAATTTCGTGCTCGCGCACTTTCCCGATGACGACGCGGCGCGCAGCGCGGCGGCGGCCGATGCGCATCTGCGCGCGCGCGGCTACATCCTGCGCCGCGTCGGCGGCTACGGCTTTCCCAACGCGCTGCGCTTCTCCATCGGTCAGCGCGCGCACAATGACGGCGCGCTCGCAGCGCTCGGCGAGTTCATGGCGTGAGCGCGGTTTTCGACAGGATCGCCATTCTGGGAATTGGGCTGATCGGCTCGTCCATCGCGCACGCCGCGCGCGCCGCCGGCGCCGCGGATCAAATCGCCTTGTATGACGCGGATGCAAGCGTGCGCGACCGCGCGCGCGCGCTGCAGATCGGCGCGGTGTGCGATGACGTCGAAAGCGCGGTGCGCGACGCAGACTGCGTGATCCTGGCCTGTCCCGTGGGCGCGATGGGCGCCGCTGCGGCGGAGGCGATCACCGCCATGCGCCCGGGCGCCGTGCTGACCGATGTCGGCAGCGTGAAGGCTGCGGTGATCGCCGCCGTCGGCCCGCATCTGCGCGCCGATCTGCATTTCATTCCCGGCCATCCGATCGCGGGCACCGAGCAATCCGGCCCCGAAGCGGGCTTTCCCACGCTGTTCGACAATCGCTGGCACATCCTCACGCCGCTCGCCGACGCGCGGCCGTCCTATGCGGAAGCGATCGCTGCACTGTCGGCGTTCTGGGGGCGGTTCGGCGCGCATGTCGAGACGATGGACGCCGCGCGCCATGACGTCGTGCTCGCCGTCACCAGCCATCTGCCGCACCTGATCGCCTTCAACATCGTGGCGATGGCGGAGGATTTGGAGAACGTCACCGAAAACGAAGTGGTGAAATTCTCCGCTAGCGGCTTTCGCGATTTCACGCGCATCGCCGCTTCCGACCCGACGATGTGGCGCGACGTGTTCCTGGCCAACAAGGATGCGGTGCTGGAGATTCTAGGCCGCTTCACCGAGGATCTCGCCGCGTTGCAACGCGCGATCCGTTGGGGCGATGCGGAAAAGCTCTACGACACGTTCGCGCGCGCGCGCCGCGTGCGCCGCGAAGTCATCGAGGCGGGCCAGGATACGCCTGCGCCGAACTGGGGCCGCGACAAGACCGGCGACGCTTAGGCGACGTTTCGCCCCCTCAGTCCGCTTCGCGGCGAGGCGATAGGGGCGCTACGAATTTATTTTCCGTTTTCCGCAACCAGCGCGCCTGCGCTCTCAATAGAGCGGCGGCGCGTCGCGCACCGCCACGCCGCCTGCGGTCAAGACGCCGTCGCGAAACTCCAAAAGCGTTTCGAACGCCGCGCCATCGGCTTGTGCGGCGGACAAGGTGCGCAGC
>CAZMRN010000228.1:0-234 GCA_964568575.1 uncultured Caulobacteraceae bacterium | reverse complement strand
CTCCACACCACCCTCGGCGACCATCCCGCCGCCCTCGAGCACTACCGCGCCATCACTGGCGGCGCCATCTCGAAACGCACCGCCAAGCGGCCCTGCAAACGCCGCTGCGCATCGAGCCGCAGCGCGCCGGCGCCGGTGAATTGTCCTGCGCCCCAGCGCGCATCGAGATGTTCGACGCCGGCTTCGCCGCCCGCGTCGCGCCACGCCGCCAGCGCATCGCCGGCGAGCCCGCCG
>CAZMRN010000227.1:0-4380 GCA_964568575.1 uncultured Caulobacteraceae bacterium | reverse complement strand
AAATCATGACGGCGGGGGCTGGTGAGGCGATATGACGGGGTCAGTGACGAAGCCGTGGTCGATCGGCAAGGCGTTGGTCGTCGGCGCAGCCGTGCTGTCGGTTGCGGCCTGCGCGTCGCGCGGGCGCGGCGAGGAAAGCCGCATAGACGCAACGCGGCGCGGCGTCACCGATGCGGCGGCGACGCCGCTGCGTGACGTGGGCCTCATCCGCACCGAAATTCCGCTCGTGCTGCGACGGCTGAACTACCCGTACGCCTCCACCACGCTGCTCGGCGGCTGCCCGGCCGTGCAATACGAGATCGGCCAGCTCGATGCGGTGCTGGGCGTGGAATCCTACCAGCCGGGCGAGGATGAAAGCCTGAGCGAGCGCGGCATGGACGCCGCCCAAAACGCGGCCGTCGGCGCCGTTCGCGACACCGCGGGCGATGTCGTGCCGTTCCGCTCCTGGGTGCGTCGGCTTTCGGGCGCGACGCGCGCAGAACGCGAAGCGCAGCGCGCGGTCGATCTTGGCGAAATGCGGCGGTCCTTCCTGCGCGGGTATGGCGCAGCGCTCGGCTGTCGCGGCGTGGTGCCCGCGCCGCCGCCGCCGGAGGAAGAGCGCCGGCGCAACGACGATGATGACGATCGGCGCACGCAGGCGCAGCAGCAACAGCCGGTGTCGCCGCCCTAACCCCGCTTTGGAGCGCGGACCACCCCGTCCGCGCCTTTGATCCACCGGTGAACGCAGGGACGAGGTCGTCCCTGCTCCAGCATTGGGCTGTGCTTTCAGCGTTCCGTGGCGTTCAGGCCAGCCCGAAACGCTTCGGCGAAGGCGGCCATCGCGCCATCGGCGATGGCTTGGCGAATGCGCGCCATGAGGCGCTGATAGTAGGCGATGTTGTGCCAGGACAGGAGCACCTGGCCGAGCAGTTCCTCCGCCTTCACCAGATGATGAAGATACGCCTTGGAATAATCGCGGCTTGCGGGGCAATCGATCGTCGCATCGAGCGGCGCGGGATCTTCTGCAAACCGCGCGTTCTTGAGATTGAGCGGCCCCGCATCGCTCCAGGCCTGTCCGTGACGGCCCGACCGCGTCGGCAGCACGCAATCGAACATGTCGATCCCGCGCAGCGCCGCCTCGACGAGATCGATCGGCTTGCCCACGCCCATCAGATAGCGCGGCCGCGCATCGGGCAGGAACGGCAAGGTCGTTTCCAAAGTGCGCAACATGTCGGCTTGGCTCTCGCCCACTGCGAGACCGCCGACGGCGTAGCCGTCGAAGCCGATGCCGGTGAGCGCGCTCGCCGAGGCGCGGCGCAGGCCCGGATCGATCCCGCCCTGCACGATTGCGAACAGGTTTTGATCGCTGCGGTCGCCGAAGGCGCGCTTGCAGCGCTCGGCCCAGCGCAGCGACGTCTCCATCGCGGCGCGCACGGTCTCGTGCGGCGCAGGCAGGGCGGGACATTCGTCGAGCTGCATGACAATGTCTGCGCCGAGAAGATCGGCCTGAATCTCCATCGCCCGCTCTGGGCTCAGCATGTGCGCTGCGCCATCGATATGGCTGCGGAAACGCACGCCCTCCTCCGTGATGGTGCGCAGATTGGCGAGCGACATCACCTGAAAGCCGCCGGAATCGGTGAGGATCGGCGCGCGCCAACCCATGAAGGCGTGCAGGCCGCCAAGCCGCGCCACGCGCTCGGCGCCGGGGCGCAGCATGAGGTGATAGGTGTTGCCGAGGATGATGTCGGCGCCCGCCGCCTGGACCTGATCGACAAGCAGGCCTTTCACCGTCGCCGCAGTGCCGACGGGCATGAAGGCTGGCGTGCGGATGCGGCCGCGGCGCGTTTCGATAAAGCCGGTGCGCGCCATGCCGTCGCGAGCGCTGATCGAAAAAGGGAAGCCAGTCACGCCGCGCCCCGCAGCGCATCGGCGCGCTCGAACAGGCACGCATCGCCATACGAATAGAAACGATAGCCCGTCTTGATCGCATGCGCGTAAGCGGCATGCGCGCGCTCCAGGCCGATGAAGGCGGCGACGAGCATGAACAGCGTCGAGCGCGGCAGGTGGAAATTGGTCCACAAGGCGTCGACGGCGCGGAAGCGATAGCCGGGGCGGATGAAAATCGCGGTTTCGCCGATGGTCGGTTCGATCATGCCCGCTTCGTCGGCCGCGGATTCCAGCGCGCGCAACACCGTGGTGCCGACTGCGACGACGCGGCGGCCTTCGCGGCGCGCCGCGTTCACGGCCGCGGCCGTCTGCGCATCGATCGCACGCCATTCCGCATGCATGCGGTGGCGCGCGGGATCGTCCTCCTTCACCGGCAGGAACGTGCCGGCGCCGACATGCAGGGTGATCGCCGCCGTGCGCACGCCGGCGGCCGCGATGCGGGCCATCAGCGCCTCGGTGAAATGCAAGCCAGCCGTCGGCGCCGCCACTGCGCCAGGGCGTGCGGCGAACATCGTCTGGTAATCCTCCGCGTCGCGTTCGTCCGCTGCGCGGCGCGCGCCGATATAGGGCGGCAAGGGCATTTCGCCCGCCGCCGCGATCGCCGCATCGAGCGCGGGCCCCTCGCAGGAAAAGCGCAGCAGCGCCTCGCCGTCCTCGCGCGCTTCGATCTCGGCCTCAAGCGTTTGCCCGAAGTGCAGCACATCGCCGACGCGCGCGCGCTTCAGCGGCCGAAGAAAGGCGCGCCAGCGGCGTTCATCCTCGCGCTTGTGCAGCAGCGTCTCGATGCGCACCCCTGCCCCGTCGCCGCGCGCACGACGCAGCGCCACGAGACGCGCGGGAATGACGCGCGTGTCGTTCACCACAAGCAGATCGCCGGGCCGCAACACCGCCGGCGCATCGGCCACGACATGATCGAACAAGCCGCCGGCGCGCGGGGCGTAGAGCAGCCGAGCGGCCTCGCGCGGACGCGCGGGGCGCAAGGCGATGTGCGCCTCCGGCAGGTCGAAATCGAACTGGTCCATCGCCATGGGCCGCCGATCTAGACCGAAATCGCGCAGCGCGGAATGCGACGGCGCCTCTCAGGGGAAGCGCTGAGCCGCGCGACGGGCGTCGGGCTATGCTCGGCATCATCGTGACGCTTCTCCGCCGTCTCTCCGCCGCGCCCGATGCGGCTGGCGCGCTTGCGCTCGGATTGGCGCTCGCCGCTTGGCTGGGCGCAGCGCTCCCCGCGGCCGACATGGTCAATGCGCTGGCGCCGGTGTGGTGTGCGGGGTCGGCGGCGGCCGCGGCCGTGCTCCGGCTTTTGCGCCCGCGTGCGAGCGATGCGATCCGGGCCTGCATCGCGGCGTCCGCGATGCACGGCGCGCTGATCGTCCCCGAGGCGTTCGCAGCGCTTGCGCCCAAAGAAGCGTCGCCGCCGGCGCAGGCAAGTGTGCGCGTCGTTACGCTGAACGTCTGGGACCTGAACCCCGACCCGTCGCGCGCGGCCGCGTATCTGGCTGAGAGCGACGCCGATTTCGTCATCCTGCAGGAGATGGGCGACGACACGCTCGCGGCGCTGGCGCCGCTGCGGGCGCGGTATCCGTATTGGACGCGGTGTGCGTCATGGCCCTATTGCCGGCTGACGATCCTGTCGCGCACGCCGCCGCGCGACGAGGGCCGCGAGACGCCGACGGGGATGTTCGGCGTGCGCGCCCATCGCCATTATCCGCTGCTGACGCGCCTCGTCGCTGCGACCTACACGCTGGAGGGCGGCGCTGCGGTCCGCATCATCGGCGTGCATGCGCGCCGGCCCCCGCCCCTGTTCGCCCAGGCGCGCGACGCGCGCTTCCTGCTGCGGGAACTGCGCCGCTTTCCGCGCACGCACACGATCGTCGCCGGCGACTTCAATCTCACGCCATGGTCGTTCGGATTGCGCCGGCTCGATGCGGAGAGCGGGCTGCGCCGCCACACGCGCGCGCTCGCGACCTGGCCCGTCCCGGTCGCGGCGCTGCCGATCGATCATGTCTATGCCGGCGCAGCGTTCGCTGCGCTTGACGTGCGCGCAGGCCCCGACGTGGGTTCGGATCATCGCCCGATCGAAGCGCGTTTCGCGCTGCGCTGACCCGCTCAGGCCACGCGCATGGAGACGATGCGGCCGGGCTGGCGCGGCGGCTCGCCCTTCGGCAGCGCGTCGATATGCTCCATGCCGGAGGAGACCTCGCCCCAGACCGTATATTGGCGGTCAAGAAAGCGCGCGTCGTCGAAACAGATGAAGAACTGGCTGTTGGCCGAGTTCGGATCGTTGGTGCGCGCCATGGAGCACACGCCGCGCACGTGCGGCGCGGAAGAGAATTCAGCCGGCAGATTGGGCTTTTTCGAGCCGCCGCGGCCGGTGCCCGAAGGATCGCCGCCGGAGAACGTCGGCGTCAGGAACGGACCTGTCTGCAGTGTCAGGATCGAGGAGATGCTCCA
>CAZMRN010000226.1:1033-4388 GCA_964568575.1 uncultured Caulobacteraceae bacterium | reverse complement strand
CTCGACGCAATCCTCCAACGCAAGCGCGCTCGGCGCGGCGGCGCCGCGATGGGCGAAGCGCAGCACGCCGCCGCTTTCGGTCGCCGTGAAATCATAAGCCTGCATCAAAGGCTCAAGCGCATCGCGCGCGCGCGTCGGCTGATCGACGATATAGCCCGCCACCACGCCGCGCAGCGCGGCCACATCCACCGTCTCGACGCCCGCGCGTGCGCAAATATCCGCAACGACCGCGGCGAGATCGCCGGTCGCGACGCGCCCCGAGAGCCAATGGCCGCGCCGCCAGGATTCGCCGTCCGCCCAGATGTCGTCGCGCGCGGGAAACGCAGGATAAGGCCGCGCATCCCAGCACCACAGATGGGCGTTCTCCATGTCGATCATGCGCGCGCCGGTGAGGCTGGAGATCGGATTGGCGGCGCCTGCGGGATCCCAATAGCGCAGATAGGCCTCCAGCACGCGGCGCTGGATCAGATCGTCGCGCGCGCCGGACGAGAACGGCGGCAGGGCGCTCTCGCTGCTTTTCGGATCGAAGAACAGGTTCGGCGCGTTGGCGCCCTTGTCGAGGGCCGCGCACCCCAATTCGACAAGCCAGATCGGCTTCGATTGCGCGACCCACGCCGTCGGCGTCGCCGCTTCGACGCCGCCTGGCCGATCATAATGCGCGTTGCTCCAGAAGCTGCGCACATCCTTGGCGCGGAACACCCAGGGCTTGCCATAGGCGCCGTCGGTGATGGGGCTGCGCGCTTGCGCGGCGCGCGCGGCGCCGTCGGCGTAGTACCAATCGTAATTTTCGCCGGCCTCGATGCGGCCTTCGAGATAAGCTTCGTCATGAATGGATGAAGCCAGCGCGCGGTCGGCGTGGGCGTCGCCGTCGCGCCAATCGGTCAGCGGCGGATACCAATCGACGCCGATGCAATCGATCGCGGCGTCGGCCCACAGCGGATCGAGATGAAAGAAGACGTCGCCCGTGCCGTCGGCGGGCTGATGGCCGCGATATTCGCTCCAATCGGCGGCGTAGGTGAGCTTGGTCTCTGCGCCAAGCATGGCGCGCACTTCGCCGGCGAGGGTCTTGAGCGCCTGCACGAAGGGAAAATGCACGGCGCTGTCGCGCGCAGTGGTGAGGCCGCGCAGCTCCGAGCCCAGGATGAAGGCGTCGACGCCGCCTGCGATCTGCGCCAGTTTCGCATGATGCAAAATGAATCGCCGAAACGAAAATTCCGCCGGCCCTGAATAGGTGACGCCGTCGCCGTTCGCGCCGAAATGCGATGGCGCGGCCGCGCCCACGAACGTCGCGATCTGCGCGCCGGCTGCAGCGGTTTTGTCTGGCGCGCCGGGCTGGCCGACGGCGGGATGGGGCGTAATGCGCCCGCGCCAGGGATAGGCCGCCTGCGCGGTTGCGCCATAAGGATCCGGCAGCGCATTGCCCGGCGCCACATCCATCAGGATGAACGGATAAAGCCCGACGCGATAGCCGCGCGCCTTCAGCGCCTGGATCGCCTGGATCACGCTGCGATCGCTCGGCGTGCCGCCATAGGCCGGCGCGCCGTCGTTCTGGCTGACCAGATGCGCGCCTGCCCGCGACACGCCGTTGACGCGCCACGCGAACGGCGCGGTGTCCTTCGCGGCGATCTCCACGCCCGGCTTGATCGCGCACTGCGCGCAACGCAGATCGACGCCGAACCAGGACACCACCAGCATCACCGAGCGCACATTCGGCAGATCGGCGGCGAGCTGATCGAGCGCGACCTCGATATTGGCGCGCGCGGTTTCCGCATGCGCGTTCTCGGAGGTTTCTCGCCCGGGCCCGAGCGACCGGCGCACGATATCGGTCGCGTAGATGAACTCGCCCGACCCGGGGATGAGGCACACCCCCCGCGCCATGTCCTCAAGGCGCGGCGAGGACGAGGGCGTCGCGCGCACGACCTCGAAGGACAATTGCGGCATCACATTGCCGAAACGGTCGAGCGGCAGATCTTCAAACACAATATAGGCGAGGCCGCGATAGGCGGGCGCAGCGCTCGCGCCCTCGATCGCCTCGATCAGCGGATCGACGGCCTGATCCTCGCTTCCGCGATGCAGCCGCCAGGTCGTTTCGCTCAAGTCAAACGGTTCGCCATTGGCCCAGGCGCGCGACACGCGCGCGATCTCGCCTTCGCACAAGCCCACGGCGAACGAGAGCGAATAGGCGTAGGTCGTCACCTCCGCGCCGCCGCCGCCCTTGCCGCCGCCGCCGACATCGCTGGTTTGCGTGCGCTCCTTGAACCGCGCGGCCCAGATCACCTGCCCAGCCAGCCGCGTGCAGCCATAAACCACCGGCAGCGCGGCGCCTTCGCTCGACGCCTGCAGATGAATATCGGCGAGGCGCGGGCCTTCGCTTCGCCGCGACGGACCGAACACGCGCTGATCGATCCCGCGCCCGATCGCCGATCCCGCGGCCTGCCCCAGGGCCGAGGCGATGTTGCGCAGCGCCGCCGGCGCCGCGCGCGCGCCGAGCGCACGACCGGCGGCGGAGAGAATCAATTCGGCCAAGGCGCGACATCCGGGAAAGAAAACGCCGCCGCGATCCGCGCGCGCCAATAGGGATGCAGGCGGCTGTGCACCACTGCCCGGCCCCAATAGGCGTGCAGGATGCGGTCCTCCTCATCGAGGATCGCCGCATGCTTCATCGGTGCGTCGCCGCGCATACGAAACAGCAACACATCGCCCGGCCGCATCGCCTCGAGCGCAATCTCGCGCAAGCTGCGCCGTGCGGCGGCATAGAGCGTTTCAGCGCCGTGCGCCTCGGCCCAATCGGGCGTATAGGGCGGCGCAGCTTCCGGTTCGGAACCATAGATCGCGCGCCACACGCCGCGCACGAAACCAAGGCAATCGCAGCCCGCCCCCTTCACGCTCGCCTGATGCTGATAGGGCGTGCCGTGCCAGGTGCGCGCTTCCGCAAGGATCGCGCGCCGCGAGATCGCGCTCATCGCCGTCGCGACCCGCCGTCCATCGGCGCGCCGGGCGTGGGTCCCGCCTGGACGGCGTCATTGCCGGGCATATCGGGAAAGCCGCGGAAATTTTCCGCGTTGAAGAATTTTTCCCGGCACGTTGCGAAGCGCTTGTCGCAGCCCGCTACAGCGGCGACTGTATCGCCGACATGCAGCGGCGTCGCATCATAAGTCTCCAGAATCGCCTCCGCGCCGACGGCGCGGTGCGTCGCGATGTCGGCGCCGCCGCCCGACCACGTTAGGCGCCCGCGCGCGAACCAGCCGTCGGCGAAGCCGCCGAGACCGCTCACCCGCACGGCGTTGGCCGCCAGCACGGCGCTGACGACGCCCTCGCCGCGATAGATCGGCAGGGACGCATCGACGCCGCAGCG
>CAZMRN010000226.1:746-985 GCA_964568575.1 uncultured Caulobacteraceae bacterium | reverse complement strand
AACACGCGCCCGCGCGCGACGTTCAACGGCGCCTGGAGCCCGCGCAATTCCGCCTCGAAGGCCTGTGCGCCGCGGCGCACTTCGCCGATGAAGCCGGCGAACATGTGCGCGCGCAGGCTGGGGTCGGTCCAATCCACGCGATAGACGTCGACGCGCGCGCCGTCCCACAATCCGGCGGCGAGATCGGCTTCCGCGATGGCGTCGTCGCGCAGCGCGCCGGCGGCCTGCGCGCTGTCGAC
>CAZMRN010000226.1:0-712 GCA_964568575.1 uncultured Caulobacteraceae bacterium | reverse complement strand
CCGCGTGCGGCGCGCAGGAGAGCCCATCAAGCAGCAAGGGCGCGTCGTGATCGGTGAAGCCGAGCGTGAGGCCGTCGCTGCGTGCAATGCGCCAGGCCCAGCACAAAGTGGTGACGCCGCCCGACAGCCGAGCCTGAAACGCTTCCGAGAGCGCGCGCATCAGTCGAGCGTTTCGATCAGCGGGATCGACGGCGCGCGGCCGGCCGCGAACGCATCCATGGACAAGTCAAGGCGATCGACGTCGAAGCGCACCGGCGTGTCGAACAGAAAGCCCGCGCGCACGATCGCGCCCTCGGCCGGCGCTGCGTCCAGCGTGACGAGGCCGGTCAAGGCGTCGACGCTGAACGCTGCGGACGACACTTCCACGCCGTTTACGGCGACGCGCACGCTGTCGGCCTGGGGCTTGGTGATCGCGCGCACATAGGCGTAGCCCGGCTCGCCATAGGATTTCGTCAAAGGAAACGAAACCGCCGCGCCGTCGCCAACGCCGATCTGTTGATCGAGCGCCGTGATTGCTTGCGACGGCGCGCGCGACGAGAAATCGAGAAAATCACGAAAGCGAAACGCGTGCAGACGCCCGCGCCGCGCCTCGAAGAAGGCGATCAGCGCGTAGAGATCGTCGCGATGGCGGACAGCGCCGCCGACGTCGTAGCGCCGCCGGCCATAGCGCCACGGCGTGTTGCGCACTTCGCGGCCCGAGCCGAGCGCGGTG
>CAZMRN010000225.1:0-4406 GCA_964568575.1 uncultured Caulobacteraceae bacterium | reverse complement strand
ATCGTCGTTGCGCCGACGCCGGCTGCGCCTGCGGATCCGGAGCTGGTGCTCGATCGCCCGCTGCCGAAGGAGAAAGCGTCGCGCGCCGCCAAAGAGAAGGACGACCCGCCCGCGTTCACGCTGCAGGGCGATTCGCCGGTGGAGGATGCGCCCTCGATCGGACCCAAGACTGCAAAACGTCTCGCCGGGCTCGGCGTGCGCACGGTGGCGGATTTGTTGAGCATGTCGCCGGCGACGGCGGCCGTGCTGCTCGGCGCGCGTCATATCTCGGCGCAGACGATCCACGACTGGCAATCGCAGGCTGCGCTCGCCTGCACCGTGCCGAGCATCAAGAGCAGAGAAGCGCAAGCGCTCGTCGCGTGCGGCGTGCGCGACGCCGCCGCGCTGGCGGAAGCCGATCCGGCGCAATTGATCGCCGCACTGCATGCGTGGTGCGCGAGCGAAGCGGCGGAGCGCGCGTGGGGCGATGCGCCGGCGCCGACGGATGCAGATGTGGCCGAGTGGATCCGGCGGGCGAAGTCCGCACTAAAGCGTCGCGCGGCTTAACCGCCGCTAGATGCCAAGTTGCGTCAACGCCGCCGACGCCATCATCAACGGCATGCCAACGACCGTCAGCAGCGAGGCGACGATGCGCTGGCCCTTCATCTGCCGGCGCGCGCCGGCGGGGCGCGGATCGTCGCGCGGCGCAAGCGTCCATTGGCACATGAGGTAAAACGCCGCCGCGAGCGTGGCGATCACCGCGCCGCCGATCGCGCCCGAAACGATCGCGCCGGCGCCGGCGCCGAGACATAAAAGCGCCAGCGCGCCGTGTCCCGCCTTGATGATGTTGCGCACCATGCGGTCGGCGCGGCCGGCGTCCATGTGCTTGAACGCGACCGGCGCGACGACGAACGAAAACAGCGCCGTCCAGCCGAGCGCCATGCCGGCGAAGACGTGCGATGCAACGAGAGCGACATCCTGGATCATGGTCGCGACGCTATCGCGATTCGCGCCCGCCCCAGCGTTCGGCCCAGGCGTGCAGGGGCGCGAGCGCCGCGAGCAGAGCGCGGCCGTCCTCGGTGAGGGCGTAGCCATCCTCGTCCAGCGCGACGATGCCCGCTTCGGTCAACTCAGCCAACCGCGCGTTCAGCACGCTGGGGCTAACGCCGGCGGCGTCCTGCAGAGCGCGAAAACGCTGCGCGCCGCCGTCGCGCATTTCCCACAATAGGCGCAATTGCCAGCGCCGGCTCAAAAGGTCGAGCGCGGCCATGATCGGCCGACCTGAGCGCGAGCGCCGCGAGGGGCGGTGGGGCTTGGGCGTCGGCATGCTATTTTTTCCGTAGCGCTGTCGGGGACGCTGTGCTATGAAATGCGTAGCAGACCCGGAGCGCACTTTTCATGTCCCGCATCGCACCGCTCGATCCTCCCTATGACGATGAACTCAAGCAGGCGTTCGACGCCATCATGCCGCCGGGCGTGGCGCCGCTCGTCTTGTTTCGTACGCTGGCGCGGTTCCCACGCATCTACAAGAAGTTCCGCACCGGCAGCCTGCTTGATCGGGGGCCGCTGTCGTTAAGGCTGCGCGAGATCGCGATCGACCGCACCTGCGCGCTCAATCGCTGCGCCTATGAATGGGGCGTGCATGTCGCGTTCTTCGCCCCGCGCGCGCAGCTCACAGAGGCGGAAATCGCAGCGCTCGCCAGCGACGGCGCATGCGACAGCTGGAGCGCCGCCGAGCGCGCCGTGATCGCGGCTTGCGACGAGCTGCACATCGGGTCGAACATTTCGGCGCCCACCTGGGATTCGCTGCGGGCTGCATTCGACGAGGCGCAGATTCTGGAGATCATCGCGCTCACCGGCTTTTATAGAACGGTGGCCTATTTCTGCAACGGTTTGTCGCTGCCGCTTGAGCCCTATGGCGCGGCGCTTCCCGGCGTCGCGTCGCTGCGCACGAGCGCGTAGAGCGCCGTATCGCGCACGCCCAGATGCGTGATCCAATTGGCGCGCAGCAGGCCTTCGCGCTGGAAGCCGCAGCGCGCGAACAGCGCGATGCTGGCGGCGTTGTCGGGATCGATGTCGGCGACGATGCGGTGATAGCCGAGCCGCGTGAAGGCGTGCGCGCACACCAGCCGCACCGCGCCGCTCATCAGCCCGCGCCCCTGCGCGCTGCGGCGCAGGATAAGACCGATCTCGGCCACGCCCTGGCGCACATGAAAAAGTCCGATGCGCCCGAGCGCTTCGCCGCCGTCCTCGGTGACCGCCCAGACGCGGCCATCGGCCATCGTCAGCGTATCGGCGATGTAGGCGCGCGTTTCCTCCACCGAGCGCAGGGCGGGGGAGGACCAGTAGCGATGCGCCGCTTCATCGCCGTGCGCGTCGAACAGCGCCGGCGCGTCCTCCAGTATGCAGGCGCGCAACCAGACGCGCGCGTCGCGCAGGGTGGGCGCTGCGTCGTCGATCGTCATGACTACGCCTTGGCGCGTTCGCTGGCGCGGACCTTCACGCTCTCGCTGCGCAATTGCCCGCACGCCGCCAGAATGTCGCGCCCGCGCGGCGTGCGGATGGGCGAGGCGTAGCCCGCCTTGTTGAGCACGGCCGCGAACGCTTCGATCGTGGCCCAATCGGAGCATTCGTACGCTGTCCCGGGCCAGGGATTGAACGGGATGAGATTGATCTTCGCCGGCACGCCCTTGAGCAGACGCACCAAGGCCTTGGCTTCCGCGAGGCTGTCGTTCACGCCCTTCAGCATGACGTATTCGAACGTCACGCGCCGGGAATTGCCGAGGCCCGGATAGGCGCGGATCGCGGCGAACAAGTCGTCCAGCGGATATTTCTTGTTCAGGGGAACAAGGTCGTTGCGCAAGGGATCGTTGGCGGCGTGCAGGGAGATGGCCAGCATCGCGCCCGTGCGCGCGCCGAGCTCGGGAATGCGCGGCGCGACGCCGGCCGTGCTCACGGTGATGCGGCGGCGCGAAATCGAAATCCCGTCGCCGTCGGCGATGATGTCGATGGCGGCGGCGACCTCGTCGAGATTGTAGAGCGGCTCGCCCATGCCCATGAACACGATATTGGTGAGCTGGCGATCGCCGTCGTTCAGCGGGCGCTGCGGGGTCGGCCATTCGTTGAGATCGTCGCGCGCGATCATCACCTGGGCGACGATTTCCGCGGCCGTGAGGTTGCGCACGAGTTTTTGCGTGCCGGTGTGGCAGAAGGTGCAGTTCAACGTGCAGCCGACCTGGCTCGACACGCACAAGGCGCCGGCGCGGCCGACGCCGGGGATGAACACCATCTCGCCTTCCGCGCCGGGGGAGAACCGGATCAGCCATTTGCGCGTGCCGTCCTGGCTGATCTGGCGGGTGACGATCTCGGGGCGCGCCAGCGTTGCGCTTTGCGCCAAGACCGCGCGCAGGTCCTTGGCGATATTGGTCATCTGCGCGAAGTCGCGCACGCCGTAATGATAGACCCAGCGCCAGATCTGGTCGGCGCGCATGCGCGCCTTGTCGGCCGGCGCGCCGATGGCGACGAGGTGCGCGCGTAGGCCCTCCCGGCTCATGCCGGCGAGCGACGGGGCGACCAGGGGGAGGCGGGCGGTATCGGCCATCGCGGTCATATGGCGCCATCGGCTGAAGATTTCACGCCGCCGTCGCGCGGCGCGCGAAAAACGCTTGCCAAGCCCGATTTTTGTATCTTAAATCACGTCATATAAAAAACGAACGGCGTTTCGCCGGTTCGCGCCAGCGCCAGGAGGCGGCCAGGATGCTCGCATTACGCGATCGCACGTCGATACGCCCCGGCGCGCAGGCCGAAAGGTCCGCGCCGGCCGCGCCCGACCGCGCCCATTTCGCCGCGCTGATGCGCCGGGTGGCCGAGACCCAGGACCGCGAGGCCTTCGCCGCGCTGTTCGCGTACTACGCCCCACGGGTGAAAAGCTATCTGCTGCGCATCGGCGCAGGCGAAGCGCTCGCGGAGGAGCTGGCGCAAGAAGCGATGCTCGTCGTTTGGCGCAAGGCGGCCTTGTTCGATCCCGCGCAAGCGTCTGTCTCCACATGGATTTTCCGCATCGCGCGCAACCGGCGCATCGATGCGGCGCGGCGCGACGGCAAACCGGCGCTGAGCGCCGAAGAGCCGATGCTGGCCCCCGCCCAGACCGAAGCGCCCGACGAGCGCCTCTCGGCTTTGGAGCGCGAGGACGCGGTGCGCGCCGCCCTGGCCGAGCTGCCGCCAGAGCAGATCGCCCTCCTACAGGCGGCGTTCTATGAGGGCCTGTCGCACAGCGAGATCGCCGCCCGGGAGGGCTTGCCGCTGGGCACGGTGAAGTCCCGCATCCGCCTCGCCTTCGGCCGCCTGCGCGCCAAGCTCGACGGGGCGATCTAGCGCCCGGTCGCGCGCCGCGCCTTGCCGGGGCTGCGTTTCGCCCAATGTCTCGC
>CAZMRN010000224.1:0-4412 GCA_964568575.1 uncultured Caulobacteraceae bacterium | reverse complement strand
GGCCTGAAGCCGATCGTCGAATTCATGACGTTCAATTTCGCGATGCAGGCGATCGACCACATCATCAATTCGTCGGCGAAAACGCTCTACATGTCGGGCGGCCAGATCACCAATCCCATCGTGTTCCGCGGCCCCAATGGCGCGGCCGCGCGGGTGGCGGCGCAGCACAGCCAGGACTATTCCTCCTGGTATGCGCATGTGCCGGGGCTGATCGTCGTTGCGCCCTTCGACGCCGCCGATGCGAAGGGCCTTTTGAAAAGCGCGATCCGCGATCCCAATCCTGTGGTCTTTCTTGAGCATGAAATGCTCTACGGCCGCGAATTCGACGTGCCGCAGGTCGACGATTGGCTCGTGCCCATCGGCAAGGCGAAGGTGCGCCGCGTCGGCGGCGAGGTCACGATCACGGCGCATTCGCGCATGGTGGGCTTGGCGCTCGAAGCGGCGGAGAAGCTTGCGCTGGAAGGCGTCGACGCCGAAGTGATCGATCTGCGCACGCTGCGTCCGCTTGACGTCGATACGATCATCGCCAGCGTGCGCAAGACGCATCGGCTCGTGACCGTGGAAGAGGGCTGGGGGCCGATGGGCGTGGGCGCGGAAGTGTGCGCCCGTGTGACGCTCGAAGCGTTCGACGATTTGGATGCGCCGCCCACGCGCGTGCACCAGGTCGATGCGCCTTTGCCCTACGCCGCCAATCTCGAGGCGCTTGCGCTGCCGCAGGTCGACGACATCGTCCGTGCGGTGAAAGCCGTGTGCTACCGATGAGCGAGGCGGAGGTCGTCGCCGTCCTGGTGGAGTTCACCAACATCCTGCTGGCAGGCGTGTCGGTGTTCTTCACGGTGGTTTCCGCTTACATCGCCGCGCTCAATTATTTCATCGGATCCGCGGGCTTCATCGCGCGGCTTGCGGCGTTCCTGTTCGTCAGCTTCGTGCTGGCGATGCTGGCCTTCGTCATGCTCGGCGCGCAATTCGCGCAGCAGGGCCTGATCGACCGTCTGCACGAAATCGCCGCCGAAAGCGGTTTGTCGGCGGCGGGACGCGCCATGGTCGCCAACGCTGCGCCGGAGGCCGGCGTCATGGGCGCAGCGTCTATAGACGATGTCGTCGTCACCGCGATCTGGGGCGTCATGGGATTTACGCTGGTGATCCTCGCCTATCTCACCTTCCTCTATCGCTGGAGCCGCGAAGCGATTCCGGTCTCCATCACCGAACAGGCGTAACGTCATGGCCATCGACATTCTCATGCCCGCATTGTCTCCAACGATGGAGGAAGGCAATCTCGCCAAATGGCACGTGAAGCCGGGCGATGCGGTGAAGTCCGGCCAAGTGATTGCGGAGATCGAGACCGACAAGGCGACGATGGAGGTCGAAGCGGTCGACGAGGGCGTCGTCGATGCTTTGCTCGTCGCGGAAGGAACCGAAGGCGTGAAGGTCAACGCCGTGATCGCGCGCTTGAAAGGCGAGGGCGAACAAGTCGGACCGTCATCCATGGACGCCCGTCCTCCCCCGCGCGGGGGAGGTGGTTCGCGCAGCGAATCGGAGGGGGCGGTCGCGCCGCCGCCCCCTCCGTCAGCGCTTCGCGCCGACAGCGCCCCATCGCGGGGGAGCACGGTCGCCGTCTCCGCGACGGCTGCAGGCGAAGAAAGGATCCCCGCCTCCCCGCTCGCGCGGCGCATGGCGCAACTTGCGGGCATCGATCTGTCGAGCGTCCGCGGCTCAGGCCCGAACGGGCGCGTCGTCAAGCGCGACATCGAATCCGCCATGAGCAAGCAGCCGATCGCCAATGGCCGGGCCCTCGCGCTTGCACCCGCGCCTTCGCCGGCGCCCGCGCAGGCGAAAACGCTGGCGCAGCTTGGCGTGCCGGATGGCTCCTACGATCTGGTTCCGCTCGATCTGATGCGCAAAACCATCGCGCGGCGCATGACGGAAAGCTTCCGCGACATTCCGCACTTCCCGCTGACGGTGGACATCGAACTCGACGCCTTGCTCAAGGCCCGCGCCGACATCAATGCGCGCTTCGGCGATCAGGGCGTGAAGGTGTCGGTCAACGACATGATCATCAAGGCCTGCGCGCTCGCGCTGATGCGCGTGCCGGAAGCGAATTCCAGCTACACGCCAGACGGTCTGGCGCTGCACCATCACGCCGACGTCGCGGTCGCCGTGGCGATTCCCGGCGGATTGATCACGCCCATCATCTTCAAGGCCGAAACCAAAGGTCTCGCTCAGATCAGCGCGGAGATGGCCGATCTCGCCGCGCGTGCGCGCGACCGCAAGCTCAAGCCGGAAGAATATCAGGGCGGCACGTTTTCGCTGTCCAATCTCGGCATGATGGGGATCAAGAGTTTCGCGTCGATCCTCAACGAGCCGCACGCGATGATCCTGTCGGTCGGCGCCGGCGAGAAGCGGCCCGTGGTGAAGAAGGATGCGCTCGCGATCGCGACCGTTATGAGCGTGACGCTCACCTGCGATCACCGCGCGGTGGACGGCGCCATCGGCTCGGCGTGGCTGAAAGCCTTCAAGGGCTTCATCGAGGATCCGATGAGCATGCTGTTGTGAGCGCGCGATGACCGATCCCGCGCTCCTCGCCTCCGTCACCGATCTCGTCGGCAAGCAGGCTGATCTGCTGTTCGCCCTGATCAATTTCTACGGGCTTGTCGTCATCGCGGTGATCGGGTGGATTGTGAACACGGGCAAAGATGGGCCAGGCGTCTCGTGGATGCGGATCATCTTGTTCAATCTGGGCTTCGCCGCCTTCTTCGCGGGGAGCTTCGCGGGCTTCTGGTATCTGTATGAGCGCCTGACCGCCACGGTCGCGCTTTGGCGCACGCTCGCACTCGAGGCCAATGGCGGCGCCGCGGTGGAGGCGATCGCCTTCATGCCGCCCATCCAATGGCTGTGGAGCATCTGGGGCTTCAATGCGCTGATCTTGATCCTCGCCACCGTGTTGCTGCGCAGCGGCGGCTACGGGCGCAAGGCGCGCCCGATCATCGAGACTTAGCCCGCGAGCGACACGCTGACGGCCGCCTGCGCGGCGAGCCCTTCTTCACGGCCGGTGAAGCCCATGCGCTCGGTCGTGGTCGCTTTGATCGATACGCGGTCGAGAGCGACGCCGAGCATGTCGGCGGTGCGCGCGCGCATCGCCTCGCGATGCGGAGAAATTTTCGGGCGTTCGCAGATCAGGGTCACGTCGGCGTTGACGATGCGTCCGCCGCGGGCGGCGACGAGGCTGACGGCGTGCGCGAGGAATTGGGCGGAGTCGGCGCCCTTCCAGCGCGGATCGCTGGGCGGGAAATGGTCGCCGATGTCGCCGGCGCCGATCGCCCCCAGAAGCGCGTCGGTCAGCGCGTGCCAGCCGGCGTCGGCGTCCGAGTGGCCGAGCAGGCCGCGGCCATGGGCGATGCGCACGCCGCACAAGGTCACATGGTCGCCCTCGCCGAAGCGATGCGCGTCGAAACCGGTTCCGATGCGGGTCTCGATCGCCATCAATCGCTCCAGCGCCTCGAAATCTTCGGCATAGGTCGCCTTCATCAGCGCGTGGTCGCCCTCGACCAGCTGGACGCGAAGGCCCGCCGCGCGGGCGACCGCCAGATCGTCCTCGATCGCAGCGTCCTCCGGCAAGGCCGCATAGGCCGCCTGGATCGGCGCGTAGCGGAACGCCTGCGGGGTCTGCACCCGCCATACGCCGGCCCGCGCCGCCTCGCCGATGACGAGCCCCCTCTCCGCGACGCGCAACGCGTCCGAGACGGGAAGGGCAGGGGCCGCCGCGTCGGCCTCCTCCAGCGCCGCCAGAAGCTGCGAGACCGTCGCCGCGCGCAGCCCCGGCCGCGCAGCGTCATGGATCAGCACCGCATCCGGCGGATCGGACGCCAGCGCCGCCAGACCGGCGCGGACCGATTGGGTTCTTGTGGCCCCGCCGGAAACGACCGTGATTGGCGTTCCGTGTCCCGCGGCCTTGACCGCATCGGCGTAAAGCGGATCGCACACGACCACGATGCGGTCCGCCGCGCGCAGCGCCTCGATGGACCAGGAGAGCATGGGCCGGCCTGCCAAGAGACGGAATTGTTTGGGGTTTTCTCCCCCGACGCGAGTCCCGCGCCCGGCCGCCGCAATGATCGCCGAAAACCGCATCCGCACCCCGCCGTGTTCGCACCCGCGATGCCGCATCGCAACAAAAAGGTTGGCGCCCGCTTTTTAGGCGCCATAGTCTGACCCCATGAAGCCGATCGCTCTTGGCGCAGTAACCCTGCCGACGCCGGTTTTGCTGGCGCCGATGGCCGGCGTCACCGATCTTCCGTTCCGGCGCGCCGCGCAAGCCTTCGGCGCGCCCTACGCCGTCTCCGAGATGGTCGCCTCCGATGCGCTCGCCGCCGCGCGCCCGGACATGGTCCGCCGCGCCGCCGGCGCCGGGACGATGC
>CAZMRN010000223.1:0-4412 GCA_964568575.1 uncultured Caulobacteraceae bacterium | reverse complement strand
AAGGATCGCCGCCCTGCGCCATGAAGCCGTCGATCACGCGGTGGAAGACCACGCCGTCGTAGAAGCCTTCGCCGGCGAGCTCCTTGATGCGCGCGACGTGCTGCGGCGCCAAATCCGGACGCAGGCGAATGCGCACCTCGCCCGTCTCCAAGGTCATGATCAATTGATCAGCGGTATGATCGACCACCAGCGACGCTCCCTGTCTGAATCGCCCGGCACGCGGGCGGGAATTTGCACGTCGCACACCGAGAAATCCGCGCCGCGCTCGCGCCGCTGCCGCTCGATGAGTTGACGAAAATCGGTCGAATCCGAGCGCAGCACGAAGATCGGCGCGCGCTCCTCCGGCGGCAGATCGGCGGCGACGCGAACCTGCAGCATGCGGTCGGGCTGCGGCGGCGGTTCGCCGACGGCGAGCGCCTGGGCGGCCTCCATGCCCCACACGACGCGGCCCCAGATCGTGTAGCGCTTGTCGAGCGAGGGATAGGACGCGCGCATGATGAAGAATTGGCTGTTGGCCGAATCCGGGGAATCCGCACGCGCCATCGAGGTCACGCCCGGGCAATGTAGACCCCACGCCGAGGCGCGCCCGTCGCGCGTGACGGCCATTTGCTGATCCGGCTGCGTTTCGATCGGCATCGTCTTGTAGAAGCCCTGGCGCGCCCCGCCGCGGAAGGTGGCTTCCACGAACGGCATCTCCGGGCCGCGCCGGAACAGGAATTCCTGCGGCAGGTCCGGCAATTGCGAGGCCCCTTCGCCGGTGCCGAGCGGATCGCCGCCCTGCGCCATGAAGCCGTCGATCACGCGATGGAACGTCAGCCCGTCATAGAAGCGCGCGCGCGCCAAGGTTTTGACGCGCTCGACATGGCGCGGCGCGATCTCGGGATACATCTCGACCACGATGCGCCCGTGGCGGGTGTCGATGTAAAGCGTGTTGTCCGGATCGAGAGAGCGCCATTTGGTGGGGTCCGGCGCGCGCTGTGCGTAGGCCGCCCCGGCGATCGCCAGGAAAACGCAGCAGATCAGTGCGATTAAGCGCATCAGGATTTCCCGAGTTTGAGCTTCAAGCTGCGCTCCACTTCTGCGGGCACAAACGCCGACACGTCGCCGTCCAGACGAGCGATCTCTTTGACCAGGCGCGACGCGATCGCCTGGCAATGCGGGTCGGCCATCAGGAACACCGTCTCAATGGACGGGTTGAGCTTCTGGTTCATCCCGACCATCTGAAACTCGTATTCAAAATCCGAGACCGCCCGCAAGCCGCGAACGATGACGCGCGCGCCCAGCGCCTCGGCGAACTTCATGAGCAATGTGTCAAAAGGACGGACGAGAATGGCCGCATCCGTGATGTCGGCGCATTCGCGCTCGACCATCGCCACGCGCTCCTCCAGCGAAAACAGCGGCCCCTTGTCGCGATTGATCGCCACCCCGATGATCAGCGTGTCGACCAGCTTCGCGGCCCGGCGGATGATGTCGAGATGGCCATTGGTGATGGGGTCGAAGGTGCCGGGATAAAGGCCGATGCGGGGATGGCTCATGGCGCGTCGCTCCCGTCCTCGTCGCCGACGTCCTCGATGCGTTCGGCCGCGACGACGTGCTCGTCCGCCTCGGTGCGGATCAGCGTCACCCCTTGCGTCGCGCGCCCGGCGATGCGGATCGCCGCGATCGGCATGCGGATCAATTGCCCTCGGTCGGTGACGAGCATCAGGTCTTCGCCGTCATGGACGGGGAAGGCTGCGACCAGCCGGGCGTCGGACTTGTCGGGGATGCGGTGGGCGATCAGGCCTTTGCCGCCGCGGCCGGTGGTGCGGTATTCGAACGAGGAGGCGCGCTTGCCGAGGCCCTCGGAGGTGACGGTGAGGATGAATTGCTCCTGCGTCTTGAGCCAGGAGAGGCGCTCGAACGGCACCTCGGCGTCGCCCGCAGCCTCCTCGTCGCTCTCGGCTCCGCCTTCGTCGCGATCGGCGGCGTCCCATTTGAAATAGGCGCGCGCCTCGGCCGGCTCGATGTCGATGTGCTTGAGCACGGCCATGCCGATGACGCGATCGCCCTCCTTCAGATCGATGCCGCGGACGCCGGTGGATTCGCGCCCCTTGAACACGCGCACGTCGTCCACGCGGAAGCGAATGCACATCGCGCCGGCGGTCGTGAGCAGGATGTCGTCGGCGTCGGAACAGATCTCCACCGCGACGATGCCGTCGCCCTCATCCGGCTTCATCGCGATTTTGCCGGCGCGGTTCACCTGCGTGAAATCGGAAAGCTTGTTGCGCCGCACCTGGCCGGAGCGCGTCGCGAACATCACGTCCAGCCGATCCCAATCGTGCTCGTCCTCGGGCAGGGCCATCAGCGAGGTGATGGTTTCCCCCTGCTCCAGCGGCAGCATATTGACGAGCGCGCGGCCTTTCGTGCGCGGATCGCCCTGCGGCAGGCGCCACACCTTCTCCTTGTAGACCATGCCCTTGGAGGAGAAGAACAGGATCGGCGTGTGCGTCGAGGCGACGAAAAGCCGGGTGACGAAATCCTCGTCCTTGGTGACCATGCCGGCCTTGCCGCGGCCGCCGCGACGCTGGGTGCGGTACAGCGCGAGCGGCGTGCGCTTGACGTAGCCGCCATGCGTGACGGTGACGACCATCTCCTCGCGCGGGATCAGCGCTTCGTCGTCGATGTCGCCGTCGGCTTCGGAGAACGGCGTGCGGCGCGGCACGCCGAATTGCGCTTTCACCTCCGCCATTTCCGCCTTGATGATCGCCATGATGCGGTCGCGCGAGCCGAGGATGTCGAGCAGTTCGCGGATCTGCTCGGCGATTTCGGTCGCGGCCTTGGCGATGTCTTCGCGGCCGAGACCGGTGAGGCGCTGCAGGCGCAGATCGAGGATCGCGCGCGCCTGCTCTTCCGACAGCCGGATCGCATCGCCTTCGTCGATCACCGAGCGAGGATCGGCGATCAGCGCAATCAGCGGGCCCATGTCCGCCACCGGCCAGGCGCGGCCCATCAGGGCCTCGCGCGCGGCGGCCGGATCGGGCGCGTTGCGGATGACGCGGATCACCTCGTCGATGTTCGCCACAGCGATCGCAAGGCCGACGGTTTCGTGGCCTTTCTTGCGCGCCTGTGAGAGGCGATATTTCGTGCGCCGCGTGACGACGCTTTCACGGAAGCTGAGGAACGCCTGCAGCAGCGCGCGCAGGCCCATCTGTTCGGGCCGGCCATTGTTCAGCGCCAGCACGTTGTAGCCGAACGACGATTGCAGCGCGGTGAACCGGTAGATCTGGTTCAGCACCACATCGGCGACCGCGTCGCGCTTGAGCTCGACCACAAGGCGGATGCCGAACCGATTGGATTCGTCGCGCACCTCAGCGACGCCTTCGATCTTTTTCTCTTTCGCCAATTCTCCGATGCGCTCGTACACGGACGCCTTGTTCACCTGATAGGGAACCTCGGTGAACACCAGCGCCTCTCGGCCGCGGATGGTTTCGGTGGTGTAGCGCGCGCGCTGCACCACCGAGCCGCGCCCCGTCAGCAGCGCCATGCGCGCGGCGGTCTTGCCCAGCAATTCGCAGCCGGTGGGAAAGTCAGGCCCGGGCACGATGTCGAGCAGGTCGAGATCGGGGATGTCGGGCCGGTCGATCAGCGCGATCGCGGCGTCGATCACTTCGCCCAGATTGTGCGGGGGAATGTTGGTCGCCATGCCGACCGCGATGCCGCCGGCGCCATTGACCAGAAGGTTGGGAAAGCGCGCCGGCAGCACCTGCGGCTCGCGCCGGGAGGCGTCGTAATTGTCCTGAAAATCGACGGTGTCCTCGTCGATGTCCTCCAGGAGGAACATGGCGGATTTCGCCAGCCGGCTTTCGGTGTAGCGCATCGCCGCCGGGCTATCGCCGTCGATCGAGCCGAAATTGCCCTGCCCGTCGATCAGCGGCAGGCCCATCGAAAAATCCTGCGCCATGCGCACGAGCGCATCGTAAATCGCGCTGTCGCCGTGCGGGTGATAGCGCCCCATCACCTCGCCGACGGTGTTGGCGCTTTTGCGGTAGCTTTTGTCGGGCGTATTGCCGGCCTCGTACATCCCATAGAGAATGCGCCGGTGCACCGGCTTCAGGCCGTCGCGCGCGTCCGGCAGGGCGCGCGCGACGATCACGCTCATCGCGTAATCGAGATAGGAGCGCTTCAGCTCATCCTCGATATGGATCACGGAAACGCCTTTGGGCGGCGGCGCCGCGATGGGGTCGGCGGGGTCGCCCGGGTCAGTGGTGTCGGTCATGTGATGGAGAAAACGCGCAGGTCTGGAGGGGGCGGACAGGCCGCCGACAGAGTCGCCGGAACGTTACACGCACCCCATAGTTTCGCAACCGCAGGAGACTTCGCATGCGCCTCTGGAGCGCCCCGCTCGCCCTCGTTCTGGCCCCCGCCCTCGCGCT
>CAZMRN010000222.1:0-4430 GCA_964568575.1 uncultured Caulobacteraceae bacterium | reverse complement strand
GGGGGCCGGAAGCGCCGCCCGCCCCGGCCGCCGCGCCCCGCCCGCGGCCGACGATCGGCAGTTTCGGCGTCGACCTCGACGCGCGCGATCTCAGCGTCGATCCGGGCGACGATTTCTTCCGCTACGCGAATGGAACCTGGCTGCGCAACACGCCCATCCCGGAAGACCGCACGCGCTGGGGCGCGTTTGAGATTCTGCGCGACAAAGCCGATCGCGATGTGCGCGTAATCGTCGAAGAGGTCGTCGCCGCCGGCGGCGCGCCGGGCTCGAGCGCCCAGAAGGTCGCCGATTATTACAGCGCCTATCTGAACCAGGACGCCATCGACGCCGCAGGCCTTGCGCCCGCGCAGGCCGATCTCGCCGCGATCGCCGCGATCCGCACGCACGAGGACGCCATCCGCCTCGTCGCGCGGCCGGACATGCCTGTGAACGCGCCCATCGCGCTTTACATCTCGCTCGATCAACGCAACCCCGACGCCTATGTCGTCGGCATGACGCATGCGGGCCTCGGCCTGCCGGAGCGGGAATATTATCGCCGGACCGACGGCGAGTTTCCCAACATCCGCACGGCCTATGTCGCGCATATCGGGCGGATGCTGACGCTGGCGGGCGTCGCCGACGCGGACGAGAAGGCGCGCGCGATCCTCGCCTTCGAAACGCGCATCGCGGAACTGCATTGGGAAGTCGCGCGCCGCCGCGAGCGCGACCAGACTTACAATCGCAAGACCCGCGCCGAGATCAACGCGCTCGACGGGCGCTTCCCCTGGGACGCCGCGTTCGACGAATGCGGGCTCGGCGAGGCCGCCGAAGTCGTCGTGCGCGAGCTCGACGCGATGGGTCCGCTGGCGCGGCTGTCGATGCAGACGCCGGTCGCGACTTGGCGCGCCTATCTCACCTATCATTACCTGCGCAACACCGCCCATGTGCTCCCGCGCGCGTTCGACGACGAGCAATTCAGCTTCTATGGCGCGACGCTGAACGGCCAGCCGCAGCAGCGCGCGCGCTGGCAGCGCGCCATCGACGCGACCAACGGCGCCGTCGGCGAAGCCATCGGCCAGCTCTATGTGGCGCGGCATTTCACGCCCGAGGCCAAGGCGCAGATGCAGGCGCTGGTGGAGAATCTCCGCCGCGCCTACGGGGAGCGCATCGATCAATTGCGCTGGATGTCGCCGGAGACGAAAGTCGTCGCGCGCGAGAAGCTCGCCGCGTTCCGCCCGAAGATCGGCTATCCCGATCGCTGGAAGGATTATTCCGGCCTCGAGGTGCGCGCCGGCGACGCGTTCGGCAATGTCAAACGCGCCGCGGTGTTCGACTGGAACGAGGATCTGCGCCGCCTCAACCAGCCGACCGATCGCGACGAATGGTTCATGACGCCGCAAACCGTCAACGCCTATTACAATCCCGTGTTCAACGAGATCGTGTTCCCGGCTGCGATCCTGCAGGCGCCGTTCTTCGATCAGAACGCCGATCCTGCGGTGAATTACGGCGCCATCGGCGGCGTCATCGGCCACGAAATGGGCCACGGCTTCGATGACCAGGGCGCGAAGTCCGATGCGCGCGGCGTGCTGCGCGATTGGTGGAACGAGCGCGACGTCGCCGCGTTCCGCGAACTAGGCGACAAGCTCGCCGCGCAATATTCGCGTTTCGAGCCGCTGGAAGGCATCAATCTCAACGGTCGTTTGGGACTTGGCGAAAACATCGGCGACAATGGCGGGCTGCAGGTCGCGCTTGCGGCCTATCGCATCGCGACGGCGGGCGCGGATGTCCCAGTCCTCGACGGGATCACCGGCGACCAGCGCTTTTTCCTCGCCTGGGCGCAGGTGTGGCGCGAAGCGATCCGCGAGCAGCGCCTGCGCAACCAGATCATGACCGGGCCGCACTCTCCGGCGGAATTCCGCTGCAACGGCGTGGTGCGCAACATCGACGCCTGGTACGCGGCCTTCGACGTGCAGCCTGACGACGCCCTCTATCTGCCGCCGGAGGAACGCGTTCTGATCTGGTGATGGGCGCACGCCAGCGCTCGGTCCCGACCTTCGCCGGGGCCGAGCGATTCGCGTTTCGCAAAGCGCACACGCTCATCTGCTCGGTCCTCGCGAAGGCGAGGACCCATCTCAAAAAACGGCCAACGCCTTTTCGCTGCGCGATGGGCCCTCGCCTCCGCGAGGGCTGAGCAGCTCGCCCCTATTCCCCGCGCAATTCGCGCGCCAGCGCCTCCATGCCGTAGACGTTCACGAGCGCGGACTCGATGGCCGTCACCGCCACGGAGATCGTGCGGTTAAGGTCGGCGTCGAAGAAGTATTCTCCGCCGAGCGAATGAATATTGCCGTCGAACGCGGCGCCGACGACGCGGCCTTCGCGATCCAATAGCGGGCTGCCGGAATTGCCGCCGATGATGTCGTTGGTGGTCGAGACGTTGAAAATCGTCTCGCCGTTCAGCCGCGCGCGCGCCTGCGCCCAGCTCGGCGCCAATTGATAGGGCGCAGCGCCGGTGGCGCGGTCATAGAGGCCGGCGACCCGCGTGAACGGCCCGATCGCGCGCCCGCCCGGCTCCGTCCAGCCCGCAACGCGGCCATAGGACAAGCGCAGCGTGAAGGTGGCGTCGGGATAGGTCGTGTCGCCGAAGGCGCGGAAGCGCGCGCGCGCGATGCGCTCCTGCGCGCGCGCGATCGGCCCTTCGACCTCTTGGGCGTAGCGCGTGCGCAAGGCGCGCGCGTCATCGTCCCAGCTGCGCACGAACACGATCAGCGGATCGTCGCTCGCAGCGACCGCGGCCGCGCCGCCTTCCCACAGCCGACGCCGTTCCGCCGGATCGGCGAGGCGCGTGCCGACGACGAGCCGCGCAGAGAGCCCTTCCGGGCTTTCGCGCCCCAGCGCGCGGCGCACGAGCGGATCGTCGGCGGTCATGTATTCGCGCATCTTCTCCAGCCAGAATTGCAGCAGCATCTGCTCCAATGCAGGCTCGATCGGCGTTTCGGCGAACAGGCCTGCTTCGAGCGAGGGCAGCCGCGCATCGGCGTAGGCCGGCAGACGCTCGGCGTTGGGCTTGGCGCGTTCGGCGGCGCCGCGCACGATGTGGCGCGCCCAAGCGAACAATTCCGAGCCGCCGCCGGCGCGCACTTCGGCGTATTGGTGCGCGAGGTAAAAGCCGCGATAGGTTTGCGTCGCCGCCGCGATTTCATCCCAGGCGCCGCCGGCCTCGCGCGCGGAGACGCGGTTGCGCTGCACGCGGGCGCGCAGATCGGCTTCGGCGCGCGACACCAGCGCATCGCCCTGCGCGCTGACCAGCGCCAGCCTGCGCCCGGTGAAGGCCTTGAACGAATTCTCCACGCCGAACAGCGTGTCGGACGCGATGCGCGCCTGCTCGGGGCCTTCGGCGGAGAAGGTCAAAAGCCGCCCGCGCAATTCCGACAGCGTCGCCAAGCGCCACGGCAGGAAATGATCGCGCTGGAAGGCGAGTTGCGCTTCGGTGAGCAGCCGGCTCGTGGAGCCGGGATTGCCGGACACGAACGTCAATTCGCCGTCGGTCAAAGGCGTGGTGCGCCAGCGCAGATGATTGGGCGTCGCCACCGGACGGCCGTCGGCGTAGAGGCGCAGATAGGCGATATCGAAACAATAGCGCGGGAAATTGAAATTATCCGGATCGCCGCCGAAAAACGCCGCGCTCAGCTCCGGCGCGAAGACCAGGCGCACATCGTCATAGCGCGTATAGGCGTAGAGCTTGTACTGCCCGCCCTGATAGAGCGTGACGACCTGGCAACGCTGGTTCGCCACGTCGCCTCGGCAGGCGCTTTCCAGGCGCGCGATCTCGGCGTCGCGAGCGCGGCTGAAGCCCTCGGCGCCGACTCGAGCCGTGGCGGCTTCGATTTGTTGCGTCACATCGGAAATGGAATCGAGCACCTGCACGGCAGCGCCGGGGCAGCGGCGCTCCTCCGCACGGGTGCGCGCGCGAAAGCCGGTGGTGACGAGATCGGCGCCCGCGCTCGACAAATTCTGCACGCAATCGACGACGCAATGATGATTGGTCTGCACCAGGCCTTCGGCGCTGACGATGGCGCCCGAGCAGCCGCCCTCGAGGCGGGCTGAGCCCGCGCGCACGCGGTCGAGCCAGGCTTGGTCGGGCGCAAAGCCATAGGCCTGGCGCACCCGTTCGGCGGGGAAATTGTCGAAGGTCCACATGCCTTCGTCGGCGAAGGCCGCAGGCGCTGCGGCCCAGGCGAGGGCCGCGACGACAGCGGCGGCGGCGAATCTGATCCCCATGTCCGGATGCTCCCGATTGGATTTGGCGCCCTTGTCGCCAGCCTGCGCCGCCGGCGCAAGCGGCCCGCGCTTCCCCGCGGCG
Source organism: uncultured Caulobacteraceae bacterium (assembly GCA_964568575.1). Taxonomy (GTDB): domain Bacteria; phylum Pseudomonadota; class Alphaproteobacteria; order Caulobacterales; family Aquidulcibacteraceae; genus RI-43. The sequence continues at coordinate 91 of CAZMRN010000222.1, read as the reverse complement.
GAGTGATACACTATAACACGTCCGTGCTCACCCTCGACGCCCTGGAGATCCGCTTGGGGCCGCAGCGCCGCCTGCAGCCGCCCGATTGGTC
>CAZMRN010000221.1:0-4441 GCA_964568575.1 uncultured Caulobacteraceae bacterium | reverse complement strand
AGGCGCCGCGCGCGCCCTGGTGGGCGCCGTGGCGGTTGGGCGATTGGAAAGGCGGCGAGCGCCCCGCGCCGCCGACGCACGCATGAAGGACGCCCCCATGAAAGCGATAAGCCTTGCTGCCGCCCTGGCGCTGTCGGCGTGCACGGTCGCGCTCGACGAGCGCACGGCGTTTCAGCCGCCTGACACCGGGCCTGCGGCGCAAACCGCCGCCGTCCTCAGCGACCGCGCCGACGACGTGTTCGCGCCCTTGGCGACGGCCCATGCGGTGACCCACGGCTTTCTCGGCGACGGCGAGGAGCGCATCGCGTACACGCTGGTGCAGGGGACGGATGCGCGCCGTCCGCTCATCGTGCATTGCGGCGGCAACGCCGCCGATCGGCGCAATTCCGGCGTCGCTTACGCGCGCAAGGCGTTGCGCTTCGGCGACGTGCTGTTGTTCGATTATCCGGGCTATGGCGACAGCGGCGGCGCGCCCAGCGCTGCGGCGCTGCAAAGCGCTGCGGCGCGTATCGCCGCGCTCGCCGACGAAACCGCAGGCGGGCGTCGCATCGTCGCGTGGGGCCATTCGCTGGGCGGCTTCGTGTGCGGCGCGGTCGCGCAGCGCCTGCCGCAGACCGCCGGCCTCGTGTTCGAAACCAGCGCGCGCAATGCGCGCGAAGTGGCGGACGCGTTGCGGCCCTGGTACGCCGCGCCGCTGGTGCGGGTGAACGTCGCGCAATCGCTTGCAGCCTACGACAACGCCGCAGCGAGCGCTGCGGTGCGGGCGCCGGTGCTGGTGATCGGCGCGCGCCGCGACCGCCAATTGCCGGTGCGCTTGAGCCGTTCGCTGGCGGAGGCGATCGAGGCGTCTGGCGGGCGCGTCACTTATGTCGAATTGACCGACGCCGGGCACAACAACGCGCCCGACGATCCCGCTTTTCCCGCCGCGCTGGCGGCGTTTTTCCAATCCATCGAAGCAGGTCCCCTATGATCGAACTTGTCATGCCTGACGGCGCGCGCCGGTCCGTCGAGCCGGGCGCGACGCCTTTGGCGATCGCGGAAAGCATCTCCAAATCGCTGGCGAAGAAGGTCGTCGCCGCCAAGATCGACGGCCAATGGTGGGATTTGACGCGCCCGCTCGAAAGCGGCGGGCGGTTCGAACTCGTCATGCGCGACAGCGCCGATGGGCTCGAGGTTTTGCGCCATGACGCCGCGCACGTGCTGGCGCAGGCGGTGCAGGAGCTGTTCCCCGGAACGCAGGTGACGATCGGACCGACGGTGGAGGACGGCTTCTATTATGATTTCGCCCGCGACGAACCATTTTCGACGGACGATTTTGAGAAGATCGAAAAGCGCATGCGCGAGATCGTCGACGCCGATCTCCCCATCGTGCGCGAAGTGTGGGGCCGCGACGACGCGATTTCGCACTTCAACGGCATCGGCGAAACGTTCAAGGCGCAGATCATCGACGACATCATTCCGCCGGGCGAAGCCATTACGGTCTATCGCCAAGGCGCGGACTGGAAGGATTTGTGCCGCGGCCCGCACCTGCCGAGCACCGGGCGTTTGGGCAAAGCCTTCAAGCTGATGAAGCTCGCCGGCGCCTATTGGCGCGGCGATCAGAAGAACCAGCAGCTGCAGCGCATCTACGGCACGGCCTGGGCCGACGAGAAGCAGCTGGAGGATCATCTCAAGCGTCTCGAAGAGGCCGAGAAGCGTGATCATCGCAAGCTCGGCCGCCAGCTCGACCTGTTCCATATGCAGGAAGAAGGCCGCGGCATGGTGTTCTGGCACGAAAAGGGCCTGACGTTGTGGCGCACGATCGAAGCTTATATGCGCCGCAGGCTGGAGGCGGCCGGCTATGTCGAGGTGCGCACGCCGCAAGTGCTCGACCGCGTGTTCTGGGAGCGCTCAGGGCATTGGGAGAATTACCGCCCCAACATGTTCGTGTGCGAGACGGTGGAGGGCGAAGAGCTGTCCCTCAAGCCGATGAATTGCCCCGGCCATGTGCAAATATTCAAGTTCGGGCAAAAATCCTATCGCGATCTGCCGCTGCGCATGGCGGAGTTCGGCGCCTGCCACCGCTATGAGCCGTCGGGCTCGCTGCACGGCCTGATGCGCGTGCGCGCGTTCACGCAGGATGATGCGCACATCTTCTGCCGCGAAGACCAGATCGAAGACGAGGTCGCGCGCTTCATCACGCTCGCGTCTTCCATTCATGAGGATTTCGGCCTGACGCGCGATCACATCGCGCTCGGCACGCGGCCCACGCCGCGCGCCGGCACGGATGCGTTCTGGGACATGGCGGAAGCGCAATTGCTGAACGCGGCGCGCAAGGCCGGCGTCGAGCCCGTGATCGCGGAGGGCGACGGCGCGTTTTATGCGCCGAAGCTCGATTTCCAACTCAAGGACGCGATCGGTCGCTCCTGGACGTGCGGCACCATCCAGAACGATTACGTGCTGCCCGAACGGCTCGGGGCCGAGTACATCGGCGAGGACGGGCAGAAGCACCGCCCGGTCATGCTGCATCGCGCCATCCTCGGCTCGCTGGAGCGTTTCATCGGCGTCATCATCGAGAATTATGCAGGCAGCTTTCCATTGTGGCTTGCGCCGACGCAGATCGTGGTGGCGACGATCACCTCCGACGCCGACGATTACGCCCGCGCCGTGCGCGCGCGGCTCCAGGCGGCGGGATTGCGCGCCGATCTCGACCTGCGCAACGAGAAGGTCGGCTACAAGATCCGCGAGCATTCGCTGGCGAAAATCCCGGTCATCGCGGTGGTCGGGCGCAAGGAGGCCGAGGCGGGGCAGGTCGCGCTGCGCCGGCTCGGCGGCGAACAGCAGACCGTCGTTTCGCTGGACGCGGCGATCGAAACCTTAACGCACGAGGCGGCGGCGCCCGATCTGCGGCGCGGCTGAGGCGATCGCGGGCGCCTGCTTTTTTTCGCGGCGGCCCGGCTGCGCGCCCTAGACGCGGGCCAGGGGGACAGCCAACATGTCTTGTGTGCGACGGCTCGCAGCCGAGTCGGCGCGCGGGAGAGGGTGGTGACTCCGAAACCGTCTCAAGCGCGGGAAACCTCGGTCGACGCCCAGGTGCGGGTTTCGGCGGTCGTGGTCACGCGCGACACGGGCCAGCCCCTCGAATTGTGCCTGCGCAGCGCGCTGGCCGAACCCTGGATCGATGAACTCGTCATCGTCGACAACGGCAATCCGCCGGCGGTGTCCTCAGCTCTGCGCGCCCTGCAGGCCGATCGGCGCGACGTGGCGCTGGTGCAGGGCCAGGGCGATATCGGTCACGCCGCCGGCGCCAATCTCGGCGCCGAGCGCGCGCGTGGTCGCTGGCTTCTCTTCATCGATCCCACGGTCGTGGTGCAGCGCGGCGCAGCCGAGCGCATGGTCGCCGCCGGCGGCGGGGCCAAGGCGCCGTGGATCGTCGGCGGCAAAATCACCGACACGCGCGGGCGCGAGCGCCGCATCGTGCGCCGCGGCGCGCTCACGCCCTTCTCAGCCGTGGCGATCGCGTTGGGCCTCGGCGCGCACAGGCTGAAGACGCCCAAGCAGGACGACCCGCGCGCGCTGGTCGACGCGGCGGCCGTCTCGGCCGTAAGCGGCGCGCTGATGTTGGCGCCGCGGGCGGATTTCCTTCGGCTCGGCGGATTCGACGCGCAAGCCACCGGCCTCGGCGCCGAACTCGATTTATGCCGCCGCGCGGCGGAAGCCGGCGGCGACGTGCTGATCCAGCCGGCGGCATCGGGCGTTCAATTCGGCGTGCGCAAGCCGGACGATCGCGACGCTAAGGGGCTGGCGCGCTACGCGGCGCGCGCCGCGCGCTCGCCCATCGACCATGCCTTCGCCGCCATCGCGGGGCCGACCCTGCGCACCATCATCACGCTGCGCGCGGTGTGCCGGCACGTGTTCGGCGTCCAGCCGCAGCGTTAATCCGCCACGCGCGCGACCAGACACACCCGGTCGCCGTTGGAATAGTTCAAGCCCTCAATCGCTTCGCCGCTGATCGGCCCTTGCGGCGGCATAGCGATGCGCGGGGAGCCCGTGTCGAGATCGCAATGGAGCAGCAGCGCCGTCCCGCGCGGCGCGCGCGCGATCGCGGCTGCGCCCTGGTCGAACGGCAGCAGCTGCGTGCGCGTCTGTGTTTCGAAGGCGAGGCTGATCTCGCGATAGCCGACCACGATGAGCGGCCGATCCGCCAGCCCCGCTCGGCGCAGCGCGAGCGCGGCTTCGCGGCTCACCCAGACCTCGCGCGCTTCCGGCAGGATGCGTTCGCGCAAATGCCAGGACGAGAACAGCGCAAATGCGATCGCTGCGCCCGCGCGCACGATTGGCGTCCGCGCCCGCGCCATCAGCGCCAGGCTGGCGATCAGCGCGGCGGCGCCGATCAGCGCGATCTGGACGGCGCGGCGGCGATCGGCGTCGGCGTCCCCCGGCATGAAGGTCGAGACGTAGG
>CAZMRN010000220.1:0-4450 GCA_964568575.1 uncultured Caulobacteraceae bacterium | reverse complement strand
CCCGCCGCGATCGTGCAGACCGCTAGAGCGCCGGGCGTTTCGAGCGTCTGCTCGGCCGCCCACAAGGCGTCCGCCTGGCTTGGCGCGCGCACGATCAGGAGCCGGCCCAGATCGAGGCCGATCTGAGCGAAGCCTTCGGCGCACAGGTCGCCATGCTCGGCCGCGCAGGCGTCCGGCGCGCTCCATACGATCAAGCCATTCGCCGCCGCCGCCCAAGCGCACAGGAACGCCGCCGCCGCGGCCTCATCCCCCGGCGCAGCCGGCGTGATCTCCGTCAGCGGGGCGGCTGCGGCGCGCGCCTGGAAGGCGGCGAAATCATCCGGAGAGGGGCGGATCGACACCGAAACAAATTAGAACAAAAAAGGAACACGTCAAGCCGGCCTTCAGCCCGACCCGGCGAAGGCGTCCTTCAGCCGCTCCCGCAACGCCGCCTTCTGGACCTTGCCCATCGCGTTGCGGGGCAGGGCGTCCAGGAACACAATCCGCCGCGGCAGCTTGAACCGCGCCAGCCGCGCCGAAAGCGCGGCGGCGATCTCCGCTTCCGAAGGCGCGGCCCCGGCGGCGCGCGTCACCACCGCGACCACCGCCTCGCCCAGATCGGCGTCCGGCGCGCCGACCACCGCGGATTCGATCACGCCCTCCAGCGCGTCGATCGCCTCCTCGATCTCTTTAGGATAAATATTGTAGCCGCCTGAAATGATCAGGTCCTTGCCGCGCCCCACGATCGTGACGCGCCCATCGGCCGCCATCGTTCCGATATCACCGGTGACGAACCAGCCGTCGTCAAACTCGGCGGCGGTCTTTTCCGGCATGCGCCAATAGCCGGCAAACACGTTCGCGCCGCGCACCTGGATCATGCCCGGCGCATCCGCCGCCGCAGGCGCGCCGCCTTCGCCGACGATACGCACCTGCGTTCCCGGGAGCGGATAACCGACCGTGCCTGCAATCCTTTCGCCGTCGAGCGGATTGGACGTGATCACGCCGGTTTCGGTCATGCCGTAGCGCTCGAGAATGCGATGGCCGGTGCGCGCAGCGAAGGCGTCATGCGTCTGCGCCAGCAAGGGGGCCGACCCGGAGATGAACAGCCGCACGCGGCGCACCGCATCGGCGTTGAGGCGCGCATCGGCCAAAAGCCGCGTATAGAAGGTCGGCACGCCCATCATGAGCGTGGCCGATCGCAGCGCCTGCAGACATTGCTCCACATCGAAGCGCGGCGCGAAGATTGTCGTGGAGCCGTTGAGGAAGGTCGGATGCAGGGCGATGAACAGGCCATGCACGTGGAAAATCGGCAGCGCATGATACAACACGTCGTCGGCGCGATAGCCCCACAAGGCGCGCAGCGCGCGCGCATTCGAGGCCAGATTGCCATGCGTCAGCATCGCGCCTTTGGAGCGCCCTGTGGTGCCGGACGTGTACACCAGCGCCGCCAGATCCGCCTCGTCGCAGAGGGCGATATCCGCGCGCGGCGCGCAGGCGAGCGCCTCGGCCCAGAGCGGCGAGGCGGGCGTTTCGCCCAGGGCTGCGTTGTGCGCCGCAGCGCTGGCGCGGCCATCGGTCGAGACGAACAGATGCGGATCGCAATCGGCGATGAAGTACGCGATTTCGGCGGCGGTATAGGCGGCGTTCAGGGGCGTATAGACCGCGCCCAGGCGCAGGCATCCGAGATAGAGCGCCACCGCCCCAATGGATTTCTCCACCTGTGCGGCGACGCGCGCGCCCTTGGTCACGCCGCGCGCCGCGAGCGCTGCGGCGAACCGGGCCGACAAATCGTCCAAGGCCGCAAACGTCACGCCTGCGCCGTCGAGCCCGACCAAGGCCGGCCGATCGGCGTGGTCGGCGAAGGGCTGCTGAAAAGCGGCATAGAGATTGGCGTTCACAGGTCTCGCTCCGGCGCTCGCTTCCTGCTTGCCACATTGCCGGCGTTTGGACACTGTCTGGCGCAAGGGGAGGCTTAAGCGCGCGCGCCGACGGCGCCGCGCGCCGCCCATAGCGGGGCCGATGTCATCCGATTTTGAAACCGACGCCGCCGCCGCGCGGCGCTTGTTCGCCTCCTTCGACAGTATGGAAGGTTTGGGCGATGCGCGCGCGCCTGCGCCGCCGTCGCTGCTCGCACGGGTGCGCATGGCCTATCCCGGCGTGCTCGCCGCCGGCGTCATCGCGCTCGCGGCGGCGTGGCTGGCGCAGCACTACGCCACGCCCGTGATGCTGTTTGCGCTGCTGATCGGGATGGCGTTTCACTTTCTGCACGAAGACGGGCGCTGCGTGCGCGGCGTCGAGTTCGCGTCGAAAGCGATCCTGCGCATCGGCGTCGCGCTCCTGGGCGTGCGGATCACCTTTAGCGACATGCAGAGCCTTGGTCTGGCGCCTGTGCTGCTCATCGTCATCGCCGTGGCGACGACAATCCCCCTCGGGGTTGCGCTGGCGCGCCTGCTCGGCCTTCGCGCGACCTTCGGCGCGTTGACCGGCGGCGCGGTCGGCATCTGCGGCGCATCGGCCGCACTCGCCATCGCTTCGGCGCTGCCGAAAACGCCGCACGGCGAACGCGACACCATTCTCACGGTGGTCAGCGTGACGGCGCTGTCGACCGTCGCCATGATCCTTTATCCGATGATTGCGGCGGCGCTGCACTTCGATGATCGTCAGGCCGGTCTATTCCTGGGCGGCACGATCCATGACGTCGCGCAGGTGGTCGGCGCCGGCTACACGGTGTCTACGCAGGCCGGCGACACCGCCACGGTGGTCAAACTTCTGCGCGTCACCTTGCTGGCGCCGGTGGTGTTCCTGATCGCGCTGGTCGCGCATCGCGCCGTGCGCGCTGCGGGAACGGGCGCAGCGGCGCCGATCGCGCCGCTCTTTCTCGTGGCGTTCCTTGCGCTTGCGGGGGCCAACAGCATGGGGTGGCTGCCGCAGCCGGCGGTCGACGTCGCCGCCGAGACGTCGCGGTGGTGCCTCATCACCGCGATCGCGGCGCTGGGGATGAAGACCTCGTTCCGCGATCTGGCGCAGGTGGGCTGGCGGCCGATCGCGCTGATCGTGGCGGAAACGATGTGGATCGGCGGATTTGTGCTGGGCGCTCTGATCCTACTGGGCTGACGCCTCGCGGAACGCGATCGCCGCGCCGAACAGTCCTGGCTCTGGATAGGTCAGGCGCGACGCCGAAACGCCCTGCAGCATGGCCTTGAAGCGGCCCTTGTCGACGAACGCGTCGGTAAAGTCCCGCGTCGCCAAGCGATCGCCGAGGCGCGCGCCGAGGCCGCCGGCGACGACCACGCCATGAGCGCCGTGCGCGAGCGCAAGATCGCCTGCGAAGGCGCCCAACAGGCGAAGGAAGTGCTGCACGGCCGCCGCCGCGTGCGCGTCTGCGCCGCCGAGGCCCTCGCGCCAGATCGCGACATCGTCCGCCAGTTGCGGCGCTGCGCCGCCTTCCGCGCAGACGGCGCGGTAGATGTGCGCGATCCCCGGACCAGAGATGATCCGCTCCGCCGAGACGCGGCCGAATTGCGCGGCGAGCGCGTCCAGCACTCGATGATCGAACGGCGTGCGGGGCGCGAACCCGATATGACCGCCTTCGGTGGCGATGATCGTGGCGCCGCCGTCGCGGCGAAACGCCTGCGCCACGCCAAGGCCGGTTCCAGGCCCGAGCACGGTGACGACGCCGTCGCGCGCAGGGTCGCGCGCGGGGCCGCATATCGGCGCAAAATGCGCCGCGTCTAGATACGCTGCAGCATAGGCGATTGCGGCGAAATCGTTGAGGACCACGAGGCGCTCCAGCCCCAGATGCGCGCGCAGCGCCGACTTGCTGAAGCGCCAGCGATTGTTCGTGAGCGACACCGCGTCGGCGTCCGTCGGCCCCGCAATCGCGATCGCGGCGCGCGACGGCAAGGCGCGCACGCCGGATGTGCGGGCGAAGGCCTCCCACGCATCGATGAGAGTCGCATGATCAGCGGTCTTGAAGCGGATCGGTTCAGCCAGCGTCACGCCGCCCGCGTCATCGATGCGCGCCAGCGCGAAACGCGCATTCGTCCCGCCGATATCGGCGACAACGAGATCGTGCACAGCCGCCATGACCTGCTGTTTACCTGCTCCCGTCTGTGGTGACACGTGCGCCGCGGCGCGCCAACAGCGCACACCACGCTCGATCGCACCTACTGGCGGACAGGGTGGGATTCGAACCCACGGCGGACTTGCGCCCGCGCCGGTTTTCAAGACCGGTGCCTTAAACCGCTCGGCCACCTGTCCGCGAGGGGGCGGCTGTAACAAGGGCGGCAGGGGCGCGCAACGCGGGCGCGCCGTGGTGAACGGGCCGCTTACCGTGTCGGCTTACGCCCCCTCAACGCCTGATTTGCTAAGGCGTGCGTCCATGCATGCCGAGCGCCCCATGACGAGGACTTCGCTGTTCGCCGCCGGCTTGGCGGTCTGCGCCGCCTTGTTTGGGGCGGAGGCGGCGGCT
>CAZMRN010000219.1:0-4451 GCA_964568575.1 uncultured Caulobacteraceae bacterium | reverse complement strand
AGTCCGCAAGATCGCCGTCATAGGGCTTTGCCGCGCCATGCCGCACGAGCCACAAGCGATCGGCCGTCGCTTCGGCGAGATAGACGTCGTGGGTGATCAGCAGCACGGCGCCGGAGAAGGCGTTGAGCGCATGAATGAGCGCTTCACGGCTGTCGATGTCGAGATGGCTCGTCGGTTCGTCGAGAATGAGCACGTGCGGTTTCGCCGCCGCCATCAGCCCCATCAGCAGCCGCACTTTTTCGCCGCCCGACAAATTCTCCACCGGCGTGTCGATCTTCTCGCGCCCGAAGCCCATTTGCGCGGCGATCGAGCGATGCTGCGCTTGGCCGAGGTTCGGCGCGATGTCGCGGATATGCGCCAGGACGGTTTCGCCGGCGCGCAATTCGTCGAGTTGGTCCTGGCTGAAATAGCCGATGCGCAGGGCCTTCGACGCCACGCGCTTGCCCTTCAGCAGCGGCAGTTTCGCCGCGATGGATTTCACCAGCGTCGTCTTGCCCTCGCCGTTCGGGCCGACAATGACGATGCGGTCGTCATGGTCGAGGCGGAAGGACACGTTCTTCAGCACCGGCGCATTCGGCGCATACCCAAGCTCGGCGCCGTCCAGCACGACGAGAGGCGAGGCCAGTTCTTCGCTGTCTTCGAAGCGGAACGGCGTCGTGCGCTCGCCGATCGGCACGGCGATCTCCTGCATGCGCTCGATCATCTTGATGCGGCTTTGCGCCTGGCGCGCCTTCGAGGCTTTGGCGCGGAAGCGGTCGACGAAGCTTTGCAGGTGTGCGCGCTGCGCATCCTGCTTGGCTTTCAACGCCGACTGCAAGGCGATGCGCTCGGCGCGCTTCTTCAGATACGCGTCGTAACCGCCGACATGCACTTCGAGCTTCAGATCATCCAGCGCCAGGATATGCGTGACGGAGCGGTTGAGCATCTCGCGGTCATGGCTCACCACGACGACGGTATGCGGATAGCGGCGCAGATACTCTTCAAGCCAGCTTGCGCCTTCAAGATCGAGATAATTGGTCGGCTCGTCCAGGATCAGCAGATCTGGGGTGGAGAACAGCACGCCCGCGAGCGCTGCGCGCATGCGCCAGCCGCCGGAGAATTCGCGCATCGGTCGGCTCAAATCCGCCGCCGAAAAGCCAAGCCCCGCCAAAACTTCGCCGGCGCGCGCCTCCGCGCTGTAGGCGTCGATTTCCTCCAGGCGCGCGAAAATGTGGGCGATGCGGTCGGGATCTTCGGCCGTCTCGGCTTCCTTGGTGAGCGCGGCCAATTCCTGGTCGGCGGCGAGCACCACGTCGAGCAGGCGGTCGTCGGTGGCGGCGGCCTCCTGCGCGACGAAACCCATGCGCGCAGCCTTGCCGATGCGGATCGCGCTGTCGGCTTTGCCGGCTTCCTCACGGATCAGCCGCAAGAGCGTGGATTTGCCCGCGCCGTTGCGCCCGACAAGCCCGACCTTCCAGCCCTCGGCGATGAAGGCGGAGGCGCCCTCGAACAAGGGCCGGCCGGCGATCCGGTAGGTCAGGTCCTTGATTTCGAGCATGGCGGCGGGAGGTACGATGCGAGAGGCGCGATCGCAAGTGGAGGGCGCGCGCAGCCTCAGCCGCCGTTGCGCTCGACGTTCTTGGCCTCCAGCCACAGCGCCTCGAGGTCGTCGAGCGGCTGCGGACCGGTGCGGCCCTGCGAGGCCAGGCGCCGCTCGATGTACCCGAACCGGCGGGTGAATTTCGCATTCGCCTGGCGCAGCGCCTCTTCCGGATCGACGCCTAGCTTGCGAGCGAGATTCGCCATCACGAACAGCGCATCGCCGACCTCTTCGGCGATGTGCGCCGCATCGCCTTCGGCCCGCGCGGCCTGGATTTCGTCGAGCTCTTCGCTGAGTTTGGCGAGGACCGCCTCGGGATCGGGCCAATCGAAGCCGATGCGCGCGGCGCGCTTGGTGAGCTTCTCGGCGCGCTGCAGGGCCGGCAGCGCGAGCGCGACATCGTCCAACAGGCCTGCGCCTTTCTGAGCGCGGCTGTGCGCCTTTTGCGCCTCCCACGCTTCGGTCTGCTCTTCAGCGTTGCGCGCCTCAGCAGCGCCGAACACGTGCGGGTGACGCTCGGCCATCTTGCGCACGAGCCCGTCCATTACGTCGAACACGTCGAACAGTCCGCGCTCTTCGGCCATGCGCGCGTGAAAGATCACCTGAAACAGCAGATCGCCCAATTCCTCCTTGAGGTCGCCCATGGCGCCGCGCTGGATTGCGTCGGCGACTTCATAGGCTTCCTCGATGGTGTATGGCGCGATCGTCTCGAAGGTCTGTTCAATGTCCCAGGGACAGCCGCGCTCGGGCGAGCGCAGCCGCGCCATCAGCGCAACCAGGGCCGTTATGGAGGAGAGCGCGCGGTCGCGATCGCCGCAAAATTCAGACCTAAGCTCTTGATTTATAGACATAATACCATTCGCATAAGATATATTATGGGAAATACGGGGGTGCGCTGGTCATGCCTGCGCCGTGATAGTCATGCCGTCATAAGCCGGCTCGACATGCGGCGGCAGCTCCGCCTTGAGCCGCTGATAGTCCAAATCGATGTGCATGTTGGTCAGGATCGTGCGCTGCGGCTGCAGCGCGTCGACCCAGGCCAGCACGCGCTCCAGATGCGCATGCGTCGGATGCGGCGTGTAGCGCAAGGCGTCGACGATCCAGGTGTCGAGGCCGCGCAACGCCGCCATCGTCTTGTCCGGCAACGCAACGACGTCGTTGGAATACGCGATCGCGCCGAAGCGAAAGCCGAAGGACGTCACGCCGCCGTGGTCTTGCGCCAGCGGCAGCGCTGCGATCGGCCCGCCCGGCCCGTCGATCGTGATCGTTTCGCCGTGACGTACGTCGCCGGCGTCCTCCACGATCGGCGGATAACCGCCGCGCATCTCGAAGCAGTAATCGAAGCGCATGCGCAGCGTCGCGCGCGTGGCGTCGTCCATGAACACCGGCACGCGCTTGCGCGCCAACAGCGCATAGACGCGCAGATCGTCCAAACCATGGGTCTGATCGGCGTGGTCGTGGCTGAACAGCACGGCGTCCATGCGCTTCACGCCCGTATTCATCATCTGCAGGCGCAGTTCCGGCGCGGTGTCGATGAGGATCGTGGTGGCGTCCGCAGGCGCCCCGACGGGCCCGTCCCAGCGCTGCACCAGCAGGCTGCAGCGCGAGCGCCGGTTCTTCGGCTCATCGGGATCGCACGCGCCCCAGGCGCCGTCGGCGCGCGGCACGCCGCCCGATGAGCCGCAGCCCAGGATCGTCAGCCGCAGGGTCGCGCTCATGCCGCGCTCGCTTGCGACGCCGCGCGCGGCAGCGTGCGGAAGAGGGCGTAGACGTTGTCGGCGAGGATGCGCGCCCCCTCTTCCGCATCGAGCCCGCGCAGCGCGCAGAAGGCGTGCTGCACGTGGGCCACATGCATCGGCTCGCACCGGCGACCCCGATACGGAACCGGGGTGAGATACGGGCAATCGGTCTCCAGCACCACGCGATCGAGAGGAATGTCGGCCGCAATCGCGCGCACCGCATCGGCGGACTTGAACGTCATGATTCCTGAAAACGAAAAATAAGCGCCGAGCGCGAGCGCACGCCGCGCTAAGTCTGCGCCGCTGGTGTAGCAATGCATGAGAAAGCGGAACGCCCCCTCCTCCATCGCCGCCTCCAGCATGTCCCCCATCATGGAATCGGCTTCGCGCGTGTGGATGATGAGCGGCAGATCGAGCGCGCGGGCCGCCTTGATGTGTTCGCCGAACACGCGCCGCTGATCCTCGATGGGGCTCAAGCCATAGTGCAGATCGAGGCCGGTTTCGCCGATCCCGACGACCTTTGGCGCGCTGCGCGCCAGCGCGATCAATGTGTGCGCATCGAGCGTGGCATGGCGCTTGGCGTTGTGCGGATGAACGCCGACGCTGCAGGAAATGTCGTCATGGGCGGCTGCGATCGCGGCGACCGCGGGAAAATTGTCGAGGTCGTCGCAGATCGTGATCATCGCGCGCACATCAGCCGCGCGCGCCCGCGCGATGACCTCGTCGCGGTCGGCCGCGAAGGCCTCATGGTGCAGATTGACGTGCGTATCGATCAGCATGCGAGGGTCATGGCGCCGCGTTCGCGGCGCGGTCAAGAATGCGCGCCGCAAGCACCATGGCCTGGGCGGGGTCGAGGTCGAGCCCGTCGGCCTCGGCGCGCAGGCGCTCCAAATCCGACCAGGCCTGGGCCCAATGCGGCGCGGTCTCGCGGGTGACGAGTCGCGCCATGACCGGCGCTTCGCTGGCGTACAGCGGCCCCGGCGGGCGCCCATAGGCGGCGGCGACCGCATGGCGGATCCAGTCGCGCGCGACATCGAGCGTCAGATCCAGGCGCTCCCCCTTGTCGCCGCTGGAGAAGACCAGCGGCAGGAGCGCGCGCGCGCCTTGCGCGTCCAAGCGCGAGAGCGCGTCCA
>CAZMRN010000218.1:0-4470 GCA_964568575.1 uncultured Caulobacteraceae bacterium | reverse complement strand
GAGGCTGGGATTGACGCCGCGAGCGCGCAGGGCGGTCCGATCGCTGCGTTCAACATGACGGTGCTGAGCCAGATGATCGGCACGCCGATCGCGCCGGCGCTCGCCGGGCGGGTTCTGGCGCTGGAGGAGGTCGGCGAGCACCTCTATCGGATCGATCGGACGCTCTGCCACATCCTCAACGCCACGCCGGGTCTGGCGGGCGTCCGGCTCGGGCGCTGCAGCGACATCCCCGAAAACGACATCGCCTTCGGCATGACGCCGCACGAGATCGCCGCTCACTGGTGCGCGCGCGTCGGGGTCCCGTTCCTGGGCGGCGCCGACATTGGGCACGACGCCGCCAATGCGATCATCCCGTTCCGCCGTTGAGGCGCATGCGCCGGTCGCCGCCGTCAGCGGTTTGTTAAGCTCGGTTTGTTATCGTGACCGTTATAGTCATTGGGATCGGCGTCATCATGATCGAGCGCCTCATCTATAGGTCTCGGCCGGTCGATCCTGAATCGCTGTCGGCCGTCGTCGCTGCGGTGCGTCAGGCCGCCTTGTCGAACAACGCCGCCTGCCATGTGACGGGCGTGTTGGCCTACAACGCGGCTTGGTTTCTGCAAGCGCTCGAGGGCGCGCCGGACGACGTCGCCAAGACCTTCGCGGGCATCGCCGCCGACCCCCGCCATGCGGATGTCCAGGTCGTGTTCCGCGGTCAGGTCAGCGGCCGGATGTTCCCGGACTGGTCGATGGCCTTCGCCGCCCTCGACGACGCCGTCGATCTCGGCGCGCTGGAGGCGAAGGGCATGCTGCGGCTGCTGATCGACGCGGCGCAAAGCTGCGACGGCGTGCGCGCCATCCCCGGCTACGGGCCGACGCCTGCGCCCAGCTTCACCCGCACTTAATCGGCCGGGTTCGGAAGCGGTCGGCTCAAATCGAAGCGCGCCGAGAAATGACGGTTCGGGCGCTGCAGCGAATAGGTCAGGCTGCGCCCGGGATCGATCTCAAGGGTCCAGACATTGTCGATCGCGACGGCGCGGTCGTTGGCGAGGAACATCGCGCGCGATTCCGCATCGGCTGGGAAATCCTGGCGCGTTGCGGTCCCTGGGCCGCGCGCATCGCCGCCGTAATTTGTCAACGCGTCCGGCGTTCCATCGGGATGGCGGTGATCGTGCTTGAGGCGCATGCCATCGGCTGTGCGGGTCACGATCCAGGTGCGCGAGCGATCCGCGCCGACCGCGAAGGGAAGGCGGATCTGGGTTTGCGTGCAGTCCTGCGCCTGAACCTCCAGCGATTGGCCGGCGAAGGCGGCGTCGGCGGGATCGTTCGTCGTCATCGTCCCGGCGAAGCGCTGGCCGCACAGCGCGGCGAGGTTGGCGAAGAAGGCGTCGGACGCAGGGCGCGCCGCCGGCGTCGCGCAGCCGCCGAGCGCCAGGGCCGCAATAAGGCTGCGCGCCGCCGCGATCATGCGGGTTCGGCGGTCGACAAGGGCGGGGCGCTCCTGTATACGCCGCCGCTTCCCGCGTGGGAGAGCGCCTGGAAGTCCAGCAGGCGGTCGCACCACGCTCCCCTCAGGCTGCATGGATTAAGTTCCACGCGGCGCGAAGCGAGAGGCCAAAATGGCGAAGAAGGTCATGGGGCAGATCAAGCTCCAGGTGCCGGCGGGCGCTGCGAACCCGTCCCCCCCGATCGGGCCGGCGCTGGGTCAGCGCGGCTTGAACATCATGGAATTCTGCAAGGGCTTCAACGCCCGCACGCAGGACTTGGAGAAGGGCCAGCCCTGCCCGGTGATCATCACCTATTACCAGGACAAGAGCTTCGCCTTTGAAATCAAGACGCCGCCGGCGTCCTTCCTGTTGAAGAAGGCCGCAGGGCTGAAGCCGGGCAAGAAGCCGGGCTCGGGCTCGAAAAAGCCGGGCCTGGAGAAGGTCGGCAAGGTGACGATGGCGCAGTGCCGCCAGATCGCCGAAAGCAAGATGAAGGATCTCAACGCCAACGACATCGAGGCTGCGGCGCGCCAAGTCGCCGGCACCGCCCGGTCGATGGGCCTGGACGTGGTGGAGTAGATCGATGCCCAAACCCACCAAGCGCATGGCGAAGTCCCACGCCGGCATCGACAGCCGCAAACTCCATTCGCTCGACGAGGCGGTGAAGATCATCAAGGAGCGCGCCTCCGCCAAGTTCGATGAATCGATCGAAGTGGCGCTCAATCTCGGCGTCGATCCGAAATATCCCGATCAGCAGGTGCGCGGCGTCTGCAATCTGCCGCACGGCACCGGCAAGACCTTGCGCGTCGCCGTCTTCGCCAAGGACAAGAAGGCCGAAGACGCGCGCGCCGCCGGCGCCGACATCGTCGGCGACCAGGACCTGTTCGAGACCATCAACAGCGGAAAGATCGAGTTCGACCGTCTGATCGCGACGCCGGACATGATGACGCTCGTCGGCCGGCTCGGGAAAATCCTCGGGCCGCGCGGCCTCATGCCGAACCCCAAGGTCGGCACGGTGACGCCCGACGTCGCCAAGGCGGTGAAGGACGCCAAGGGCGGGGCCGTGGAGTTCCGGGTCGAGAAGGCCGGGATCATCCATGCCGGCGTCGGCAAGGCGAGCTTCTCGGAAGAGCACCTGCGCAACAACATCCGCGCCTTCATCGACGCGGTCGCCAAGGCCAAGCCGCCGGGCGCCAAGGGCGTCTACATCAAGAAGGTGGCCGTCAGCTCGACCATGGGGCCTGGCGTGCGGGTCGACACCGGATCGGCGACGGTGGCGGCCTAGCGCGCTGGATGGCATAGGCTCTTAGGTGCGGCGCAGACCGTCCTTCGCGCCGCACCATGCCTGTCGACGTCCAGTCCATCGGCGCGCGTGCCCCGCCGCGATGAGCGCGTCGCCGAGATCGCGGCCGTCCACGCGGACATAGGCCAAGGTCCGGCCGTAGCGGTCCAGGCCGATGCGTCGCAGACTGACAGTCTTGCTTGCGACCGCCGCACGCACGAACGCGGTCGCCGCCGCGCCGGCCTCTCGCTCCGCCGCGCAGCGCGCGCGGTCTCCGGTTTCCGGAGCATCGATATTGGGCAGCCGAATGCGTTCACCGTCGCCGATCACCGCGACGGTGTCGCCGTCGATCGCGCGTACGCGCACCGACGTCTCCGAGCGGACCGACGCGCCGTGAGTGTCCTCGCCGAACGCCGCGATTGCGGCGCCGCAGGCGAGCGCCACAACCGCCAGCAAAGGACCATTGCGGCGCACGCCGAGCTGGCGAAGCCACGACCTGCGGCGCAGAGGAAACCGTGTCATTCCCCTAGAAATGCAATCTGGGATTAACAGCGCTACCCAGAGATGTGGTGAATGGGCGGAAAGGCCGCCCTCGGCGGGGTCAACACAAAAATCGTTAAGACCGCTTGCGCGGCTGCGCGTCTCCGTGCATAAGCCGCGGTTCGGCGGCCCTGGCGGGCCGTCGATCCTGTCCAAGACTGTAGGCGCCTCGCCTTCAGCCCGCTCTTTTTGCGCGGTCTGGAGCGGGGCTTAATCCGTTTCTCGGTTCGCCGCGAAGGGCCTGCACAGACAGAGCAGAGGGTTCGACGCATCGCGCGGCGTGGGGTTCCCCATGACCGGCGGCGCTTTGGCCGCGACGCCCTGGGACAGGCCGTGCACGCTGCACACCTTTTCGGGGCCTCGCTCCGGCCGGCGTGAGCGGCGCGCACGACCAGGGCGTCCGGAATAAGCCGGGCGCTCTCTTGTCGGAGAAAGAACCGCATATGGATCGTGCCGAAAAAGCCGAAGCGGTGGAAGCCCTCAGGGGCGTTTTCACCACGGCCGGCGTGGTGGTCGTGGGCCACTATTCCGGTCTCTCCGTTGCGGACCTGACAGCGCTGCGCGGCCGGCTTCGTCAAGCCGGCGCAGGGCTCAAAGTGGTGAAGAACCGGCTCGTGAAGATCGCGATCGAGGGCACGGCGAAAGCCTCCGCGGCGCATCTGTTCACCGGGCCGGTGGCGATCGCCTATTCCGAGGACCCGGTCGCCGCGACGAAGGTCGCGGTCGCCTACGCTAAGGAGAAAGAGCAATTCGTCCTCAAGGGCGGCCTGCTCGGCGACGTCGTGCTCGACGAGAAGGGCGTGCAGGCCTTGGCCACGCTGCCTTCGCTCGACGAGCTTCGCGGCAAGATCGTCGGCCTCATCCAGGCGCCGGCGACCAAGCTTGCAGGCGTCATTCAGGCGCCGGCCGGCCAGCTTGCCCGGGTCATCAACGCTTACGCCCAGAAGGACGCCGCCTGACAGGCCGAAGCGGCCTCACGCAGTCATCCGTCTTGCGACGCCTCGCAATCGAACCATCTAGAAGGATCATCCCATGTCGAAACTTGAAAAGATCGCCGACGATCTGTCGACGCTCACCGTTCTTGAAGCCGCCGAGCTCGCGAAGCTCCTCGAAGAGAAGTGGGGCGTGACCGCTGCGGCGCCTGTCGCCGTTGCGGCCGCCCCGGCCGCCGGCGCAGCCCCC
>CAZMRN010000217.1:0-4472 GCA_964568575.1 uncultured Caulobacteraceae bacterium | reverse complement strand
CATAGCCGGTGACGCCGCCGATCTCGAGCGCGCGCTCGCCGGGCTTCGGGGCGGCCGCCGCCAGGAGCTTGCCCAGATCGCGCGGGCGCATCAGCCGGCGCCCCGGCGCGGCCTCGATTTCGGCTTCGGAATAGGCCAGCAATTTCAACGCTTCCGGCACGAACGCCTCGCGCGGGACGCGGCGCAGGCTGGCCAGCAGCGCGGGGTCGGTCACGTCATTGGGGCGGACCTGGGTCTCGACCATGAGATGGCGGGCGCGCGCGAAATCCATGCGCGTTCGGTTAGCCGCTTCGCCCCAGCTGCGCAATCAGGCGCGCTGAAGCGCCGCGATCGCCGCCGCCTCGTCGATCACTTCGCCGTACTTGGCGGCGATGTCGAACAGATTGGCCTCGTGCGGCGCGGGGTGGCGATCGCCGCACGCCTCGCGCACGACGAAGGGCGCAAAGCCGTGCGAGCAGGCGTCCACCGCCGTGGCGCGCACGCAGCCGCTGGTGCTCAAGCCCGCGATCAGCACGCAATCGACGCCGAGCGCGGTGAGCATCGGCGCCAAAGCTGTGCCGAAGAACGCCGACGGATAGCGCTTTTCGATGACGATCTCGTCGTCCTGCGGGGCGCAGCCCTCGGCCCAATCGCCCATCGGGTCGCCGGCGATGAAATGGCGCAGCAGCGGAATTTTCTTGAAGAACACCCCGCCGTCGGCGCCGTCGGGCCGATAGATCACGCGGGTGAAAATGCGCGGGACGCCGGCCTCTCGCGCCGCCTCGCGCACGCGCAGCGCCGACGCGCGCGCGCCCTCCACGCCCGCATAGAGACCGCAGGCGGGATCGAAATAGGCCTGGGCGAAATCGATCATCAGCAGCGCCGGCCTGCGCCCGAACGCCAGCGCGCCGTCGAACGGCCGGTAATTGTCGGCAAGCGCCTCGCTCATGCGGTCCCGCAGCCTTCCTCGCTCTTTGCGCAGCGTGTTGCGCTTTTGCGCCGCCGCCCTGATACAGTGCGCCCGCAGGCGCACCAAGCGCGCCGATCGCCGAGGGCCTGATGTCCGCCGCCGCCGAGCGCGCCTACGAGTTCATCCGCGCCGGCATCCTCAATGGGGACTTTCCGGCAGGCGGGCGGCTGCTCGAAATCGAGGTCGCCGCGCGCGCCGGGGTCAGCCGCACACCGGTGCGCGAGGCCATCCGCCGGCTCGACGCCGAGGGGCTCATCGCCATGCGCCCGCGCCTGGGCGCGGTGGTGCGCTCCTGGTCGCTGGAGGAGGTGGAGGACATCTTCTCCTTGCGCGCCGTGCTGGAGGCGCGGGCGGTGGAGCGGGCGGCGTCGCGCATCGCGGCGCACGATCTGCATACAGCGCGCGAGCTGGCCGAGACCATGGCGGACCTCGCCGAGCAGCGGCGGCCGCAATCGCGCGAGCGCATCGGCGATCTCAACGCCCGCTTCCACCGGCTGCTGATCGAGGCCTCCGGCAGCCAGCGCCTGCAATCCATGATGGCGCAGGTCATGGACCTGCCGCTCAGCCTGCGCACCATCAATCGCTACGACGAAGAGGCGCTGGTGCGCTCCACGCGCCATCATCTGGAGATCGTGGCCGCGCTGAAGGCGCGCGATCCGGCCTGGGCGGCGTCGGTGATGCGCAGCCACGTTCTGGCCGCCTGGCGCGCCATCGCCCTCGATGCAGGCGCCCGCGAAGGCCGCGGCGCCGGCGAAGCACAGCCCGGCGAAATTCGTTAAAGCGCGCGCCCTATTCCTTTGACAAACCGGCCGCGCGGCGCCCCATTGTATACAAGGACCGCCTTTCGGGGTCCGGCCTGACGCTTGGGGAAGCGGCCGGAATCGGGGCATGGAGACGGAAAAGGGGAACTCATGCTGCGCGCTCTTTTGAATTCCGTCGTCCTCGCCGGCGCCGCCGGATTGAGCCTTGCGGCGCCGGCCGCGGCGCAATCGGCCGACGACGGCGAGACCATCGTCGTCACCGCCCGCCAGCGGGCGGAATCGCTGCAGGACACCCCGCTCGCGGTGAACGCCTTCACCGCCCGGGCGATCGAAGAGGCCGGGATCGACCGGCCGGCCGACTTCATCGCGCTGACGCCGAACGTCACCTTCATCCAGACCACGAATGTCGGGGAATCCCAGGTCCATATCCGCGGCGTGATCCAGCCGCGCGACACCGAGCCGCCCTTCGCCTTCGTCGTCGACGGCGTCCTGCAGCCCAATCCGAACGCCTTCAACCAGGAACTGATCGACATCCAGCAGATCGAAGTGATCAAGGGGCCGATCGGATCGATCTATGGGCGCAACGCCATCGGCGGCGCGATCACCATCAACACGCAGCGCCCCGGCCCCGACTTCGAAGGCCGCGTGCAGGCCGGCTACGAGTTTGAAGGCGAGGAATACAAGCTCGGCGGATACGTCTCCGGCCCGGTGGTGCAGGATACGCTCTATGCGCGCGCCACGATCGGCTACACCGATCGCGCCGGTTATTTCGACAACATCACGCGCGGCACGCAGGAAGATCCGTTCGAGGAATTGGTGCTGCGCGGCCGCGCCATCTGGGACGTCGCGCCCAATGTTGAGCTCGATTTCAGCGCCGGCTACGGCAAGGTCGAAGGCTACGCGTTCAACTTCAACAACCAATTCTCCGGCACGCCCGGCTTCACCGGCGGCGTCGACACCGGCAACACCTCCATTCCCTTCGTCGGCAACCTCGCCTCGTTCAACGACCAGGAGCGCGTCAGCGCCTCGGCGCGGTTGAACTGGGACGTGTTCGGCGGCGTCTTGTCGTCGTTCATCGCCTATAACGACCTTGAGGAATCCATGGGCGGCGAGGGCGCAGCCGATCTCGCGCTCTTCGGCGCTTTCATCGGCGTGCCGGGCCAGCCGCTGCCGAGCGAGTTCTTCACCAATCCCGCGCTCTATGAAGGCTACGGCCCGACCGACCGCGACGGCGCGCAATACCAGGAGCGCAACCAGTCCGACACCTCGTTCGAGGTGCGCTTCACCTCCGACGAAGACGCGCGCCTGCGCTACATCGTCGGCGGCTATTACATCGATTTCGAGCGCGACATCCTGCTGCTCACCGGCGATTTCGGCACCGGCACGACGATCCGCGAGGCGCCCGTCCTGCGCCCCGGCCAGACCGGCGTCAGCGGCACCGGCGGCGACAACAACAATTCCGCCTGGGCGGTGTTCGGCCAGCTCGCCTACGACATCACGCCGAACCTCGAATTGTCCGGCGCGCTGCGTTACGACGCGGAAGATCGCGAAAACATCAACACCGTCGACGGCGGCGCGATCGCGCCGCTCAATGCGCGCCGCGAAGCGACGTTCGATCGCCTGCAGCCGCGCGTGTCGTTGCGCTACGAAGCCAGCGACGCCGTCACGCTCTACGCCACCTATGGCGAAGGCTTCCGCTCCGGCGGCTTCAATCCGCTCGGCAGCCGCTTCCGCATCATCAATGTCGACGGCAAGACCGACACCACCGTGCAGGACGCGTTCCCGGAAGAGACCTCGCAATCCTTCGAGCTCGGCGGCCACTTCACCGGTTTCGACAACCGCCTGGCGGTGAACGCGGCGGTGTTCTCCACCAATGTCGAGAACGCGCACTTCTTCCAATTCTTCCCGTTCTCGCTCAGCCGCGTGATCTCGATCGTGCAGGAAAACGAGATCACCGGCGCCGAGTTCGACTTCAACGCCCGCTTGACCGACAACTGGACCATCTTCGGCGGCGGCGGCATCCTCAATTCGGAAATCACCGAGAACCGCGAATTGCCCGGCACCGTGGGGAACAATTTCCCGTTCACGCCGGAAAACAACGCCTTCCTGGGCGCGCAATTCCGCGCGCCGGTGTTCAGCGCGGTGGACTTCCTCGGCCGCGTGGAATGGAACCGCTCCGGCGAAGTGTGGTTCGACACCGAAAACACGCCGGGCACGGCGCGCCCGGAGCTCGACCTCGTCAACGCCCGCATCGGCCTGGAAGGCGATCGCTGGCACGCCACGCTGTTCTCGCGCAACCTGTTCGACGAGACCTACAATGTCGACGCGGTGGTGCTGAACGTGCCGCCCGCCTCGACGTTCAACTTCGTCACCAAGGGCACGCCGCGCACGGTGGGCGTCGAAGTCGGCCTGCGCTTCTAGGCCCGCGCTTCCGCCTCCGTTCCGATCGCGCGTTGGGCCCTCGCCTGCGCGAGGGCCGAGCGGCGGCGATTGAGCGTTAGATGATTCCCGCTTTGCGCAAGGATTCGTAATCCGCCGGCGCTAGGCCTGCGCGTTCGAGCCAGACATAATCGTTGTCGGCACCGAGCGCGCGGCCGGCCCAGCGCACGGCGCCCGGGGTGTCGGAGAATTTCGGCGCCACGTTCTGCATCTTGATCTCGCCGAAATGGTCATGCGGCACCGACACGATCGCCTCGCGCGCCGCGAAGTGCGGATCGGCGAGCATTTCCGGCGCGCGGTAGATCGGCCCGCACGGCACGCCC
>CAZMRN010000216.1:0-4531 GCA_964568575.1 uncultured Caulobacteraceae bacterium | reverse complement strand
CCCGCACCGCGACGCCCTGATGCACCGCGCCGGGCGGCAGCATGCCGTCCATGGCGTCGGGATCGAGCAGCTGCACGTGGAGGCCGTCCGGCAGGCGCGCCGCCGCGTTGCGCGTGGCCACGACCCGCTCAATGACACGCGCGGGATTGGCCAGCGCCGCCAGACTCGCATGCACGCCCCAGATCCAGGACGGGCCGCCGGTCTCCTCCTCGAACTGGCGGCGCGGCGTGCGCATGGGCGCTGCGGAGCCGCGACGCGGCTTGAGCGGGGGAGGGGACCTGACTATAAGACGCGCTCCTTGGCGGGCCGGCCCTTCTAGAGGTCCTTGCGCGAAAGGGAAAGCAGGCCTCGGCGCACGCGCCGAACCCAATGGAAGGGTGGCCGAGTGGTTAATGGCAGCAGACTGTAAATCTGCCCGCGAGAGCGTACGCTGGTTCGAATCCAGCCCCTTCCACCATCTCTAGTTTGCGCGCCGCCGCCGCCCGCCAACCGTGCGCGGGGCGCAAAGAAAACGGCGCCGCGGTGAGGCGGCGCCGTGTCGGTGGGCTATGCGGCGGCTCTAGACGCGCAGGCGCGCGGCTGCGCCGATGAACACCGAGCCCGCTTCGTAGCGGTTCACGTCGGACGTCGAGCGGTTCTTGCGGTAATTGTAGCCGGCGACGAGCTGCACATGCCGCGTCACCGCCCACGCCGCGCCGACGCCGGCAGACGTCGTGTCGTCGTGACGCGCCACGCCCAGAATGCCTTCGAAGAACGAGTCGTATTCGCGCCGTTCATAGCCTGCTTGCGCGAAGGCGGTGACTTGCGGCAGCCGCGGCACGGAATGCGATACCGCGACCTCCACGCCGCCGGCGGTGTTCTTGTAATCCTCGGGATTGGCGATGATGTGCTCTGCGAACGCCGAAGCGGAGACGTTGAAATCCCGCCACGTCGCCGAGCGGCCGATCTCCACGCGCAGGCGGTCCTGCGTCAGCGTGCGGTCTCCGAAATCCTCGTCGAAAATTTCGGCGCGCTGATAATAGGCCGTCCAATCGAGGCCGACGCGGCGCGATTGCACGGCCAGCGTCGCGGTGGCTGCCGCGTAATTGAGTTCGTCGAAATCCTGATAGCGCGCCGCGGTCGCGCCGAGGCGCAAACTCGCTGCCGTACGTTCGCCCAATTGCAGGCGGCCGGTGGCGGAAAGATCCACCGTCGCGAAACGATCGCGCTGCTCGTCGGGGCCGGTCAGGAAGGCGTTGTCGGTGTCGGTGGCGTTGAGGTTCCCCTCGAGCGTGATCAGACGCGCGCGGCGCAAGAGGATCAGGTCGCCTTGTCCTGTCGCCAACGCCTCCGCCGCCGAACTTGGCCCGAGCGGATCGCCGGCCTGGGCGCGAAACCGCGCGTCGATGCTGGCGTCCGGACCGGACTGGGCGTGCGCGACGCCGCTTGCTGCGACGATCAACGCCGCGAGAAAATGCGCCTGGATGTTACGGAACACTGCCTGACCCCTGGTTCTGCGTGATGACGTTGGGCGCGCGGATGCGGCCGGTGCGCGGATCGATCTCGACGGCCACCCAGGTGTTGCCGGGCTGATCGGGCGGCGGCGCGCCTGTGTAGATCACGGTGCCGCCGACGATCGTGGTGCCGTTGCCTTGCGGCACGGCCTGGCCGCCGCGCACGATCTGCAGCACGGCCTGCGAGCCGTTGGCGAGGTTCGTGCTCGTTGCGCTTTGGTTTCCGAAATTGAAAACCGAAACCCGGTACACGCCGCCCTGGATGAGGTTTGAGGTGAGGATCACCTCGCTGCCGCTGGCGCAGATGCAATCCCGGATCAATTGCGCAAACGGGAAATCATCGAGGCGGCCGGTGGCGGCGTAATAGATGTGGAAGCGCTGCGCGGCGCTGGTTCCGCTCGGCCCCGTCATGTGCAGATCGAGATCGAACGCGCCGGGCCCCCAGGTGAGCAGCACATTGAACGGCTGCGCCAGCAGGCGGCTCAAGGCGGTGGTGTCGCCTGACACGAGCGCGCGCAGATAATCGCGCTGGCTCATCCCGTTCAGCCACGCCACGGTCATGCCTTCCTGGCTGAATTCGTTGTCGAGGCCGCTCGGATCATAGGCCCATTCAAACGGCCGGTCGGAGCGCAAAGGCCCATAAAGCAGGCGGGCGAAATCGCGCGAAGTGTCGGTCAGGGGCTGATAGGCCCATGGATTGCGGTCGCCATAAAGACGCCCACCCCAGAGGTCTTCGCCTGCCGTCGTGTTCGTCGCCCACAGTTCGCCAAGCGGGCTGCGCCGGCTGGGATCGTTCACGCGGAACGGGTCGGCGGCGATATTGAAGCCGCCCCAATCGATCGCCATGCCCATTTCGGATGCGCCGCGCGCGAAATAGCCCGCCGCGCGATCGGCTGCGACCTGCGCAGAAAGGTCCTGCGCAGGTGGGAGATACCAATCCACGCGCAAAGAATTTCCCGCAGACGACAGCGAGGTTCCCGCCGACGACGGACCCGGATAATGAAAGCCGTTGGCGTAAGGGTCCCAGCCCTCATAGATCGGCTCGAGATCGAGCACCGACAGGCCGTTCGGTTCGCCAAGACCGGGATAGGGATCGCGCGCCGCGGGCATGCGCAATTGCGCCTGACGCAACGCGGCCGCCGCGCGCGCCAACGCATCGGCATCGTTCCACGCGCCGCCCATCGCCGCTTCGAGCGCGGGGTTGGAGACCAGCGTGTTCATCGCAGCGCCCCCCTGCGCCTCCATGATGTCGCGCAGGATCAATTCGAGCATGAATTGCTGGCTCTGCTCGTCGGTGAGTACGAAGCCGTCGCCGGAGGGTTCGTAGTCATAAGGGCCCGGTTCGCTCGGAATATCTCGAACGCCCATGTCCTCGATCGTGAACGGACGCTCCAGCGCGATGTAATCGCCGCCCGACGCAGACCCCTCGCCCCCGCCGCCGCCTGCGCCGGCGCCGCCGCGGGGCGCAGGGCGTCGCATTTCGGTGTAGCGGTAATTCAGTTGGCCGTTTTCGAAATAAACCGTCACAGAATACGTCGTATTGCCGACCGTCCATGTCACCGGCGTCGGCGCGTTTTGCGCGGACGGCCCTCTCGGCGAAATCGGCTGATTGACGCGTTCGCCGTCCGAGGTCGGCGGCGGCGTCGCTTGCGTGAGCGTGACCGGCGGCGGCGGTTGGTTTCGGCGCGGCGGCGTCTGCGTCTGAGTTTGACGAGGGCGCGGCGTCGGCACCGGCGTTTGACGGGTTTGCTGTTGCGGCTGCGGTACCCGCAGGCCCGCATACGGATCGCCGATCGGCGTGCCGTCGGGATTGAGGCCCTCTCGCGAGGGCGAGGGCGCGCGCGAGCGGCCGCTGACGGTGGGCTCGCCGCTCGGAACCGGCGACGCGCTTGGCCCAGGCGCGGGCGGCGCCGGCCGCGCTGTGGGATCAGTGGTGGGATAGAGGCGGTCGAGCTCCTCGACCGTGTCGCGCAACGTGCGGCCGTGCAATTCGTCGAGATAGACCTGCGCGCGGCGCTCGTACTCGGTGCGGTTTTCCTCAATCGCGCTGCGCGCATTGTCGATCTGATAATTGATCCCGCCGAAGCCGCTCTGCACCTGGCGCGGCACGCGGCTGAGGCCGTCGATGGTGGCGTCGATGTCGGGCACGGCGGTGCGAATTCCCGGAACATAGGAAATGTCGCGCATTCCGCCTTCGATGATCGTGATCATGTCGACGATCACCGGCTCGAGATCGCGATTAAGCGTCTGCTGCAGGTCGAGCAGCAGATCGACGGTGTCGACAACCAGCCGCGCATCGCCTTCGCCGCCGGTGAGTTGCGGCTGTCCGTTGACGACGCGGGCCTGAAACGAGCCGATGATCTGGGCGACCTGCGCTTCTTGCTCCTGCGTCATCTGCACATCCATGCGGTCGATGCGGTCGATGACGGCGTTGATCGAGCGTTGCACCGAGGCCTGCACTTGCGCGCGCCCTTCCGGCGTCATCGTGCCGTTTGCGACGGCGGCGTCGAGGTTCTGACGAAAGTCGCGGCTTTGCTGGTCCATCCGTTGACGCTGATTGGCTTCGTTTTGGCGGCGCGCGGCGTCGGCGGCGGCGCGCTCGCGCTCCTGACGATCGAGCGCCTGCACGCGCGTCTCGCCGGGGCGCAGCTGCAATTGCCGATCGATCATGCGCCGGCCCTCTTCGGTGGAGGCGGGCGCTGGCGTTTGCGTTTGCGGCGCGGGCTGGCGTTCCTGCGCCAGCGCGAAGGGCGCAGCCGCCGTCCAGGCCAGGGCGGCGACCGACAGATAAAGCATCGTCTTCATGGCGTGGGCTCCGCAGCGGGGGCAAGCGCGTAGGCGACGGCGTAGCGGCGCGCGCCGCCGTCATTGGGAATGAGGGCGAAGATCGTCAGCGCCGGCGCGTCGGGCGCTTGCAGCGCGACGGTGAGGCCGTTGGGGCCGGGCCAGGCGCCGACCGGGCGCAGCGTTTGAAACGCGCGCACGCCGGCGCGTTCGAGCGCGGTCTGCACCGCGGGATCGGCCCCGCCGAGGCGGGT
>CAZMRN010000215.1:0-4535 GCA_964568575.1 uncultured Caulobacteraceae bacterium | reverse complement strand
AGCGTTGAGCCCGAACACGAACGACGGCTGCGCGAGGCGGCTGCGTCGTTCGCCGCGCAGGCCTTGGATCGGGATGCGGGGAACGGCGCGGCGCACAAGGCGCTGTTTCTCCTGTCGCCGCCCATCGGCGCGTTCGGCGCCGTCGAGCAGCGTCTGTTGCAAGCGCGCGAAGCCGCACCGCAGGACGGCGAAATCGCCTGGTCGCTCTATTATCATTATTTGAGCGTCGGTCGGACGGAAGACTCTTTTGTCGCTGCAGAGGAGGCCCATCGCGTCGATCCGCTGCGGCCGCCGAACGCGCTGGGCTACGCCAACGCGCTCTACACTGCAGGGCGCAGCCACGAGGCGGTGGCCTTGATGCAGCGCTGTCTGGAGCGGTGGCCGAACGATCCGCTCGTATACGCCGTCACGCTGTGGACGGCGATGAGCGAAGGCGAAAGCGCTTTGGTCGATCGTCTGCTCCAGGACGACCATCGCGCGCGCTTCGGCGCGGAAGCGCAGCGCATGATTGAACCCGCCCTGTTCGCCGTCGAAACGCTGCGCAAACCGCGGGGGGAGGCGATCGAAGCGGCGATGAAGCGCCTTGCCGCGGCGGTCGCCGCCAAGCGATCGCCGTTCGGCTTGTTCGGCCTGTGCGCGCGCCTCGGCGTCGATCTCAATGCGCTTTACGACATCGTCGAGCGCTGCGACTTCACCGCTCTGCGCGAGGCCGCGGCGCCGGCGACGCCGTTGAACGGCGTGATCCATCTATTTCTGCGCATCAACGCCCGATTGCGCCAGAGTCCGCGCTTCGTGACCTTGTGCGCTCGCGTCGGGCTGGTTGCGTATTGGCGCGCGGAAGGTCGCTGGCCGGATTGCGCCGCTGACCTTGCGCCGCACTACGATTTTCGCGAGACGGCGGAAGCCGTTTGGGCTGAAGGCGATATGTGTCTGCGCTGAAGCAGTCAGAGCGCTGCGGCGACCGATGTCGCTGCGCCAGCGCTTTTTTGGTCGAAGGGCTTAGTCTGCGCGCAAGGCCTCGGCTTGGGAGAACGGAATGGGTTGGGTGAGGCTTTTCGCGCTGGCTGTGTTGGCGGCGCTGCTCGTTTTGCCGAACGACGCTTCGGCGCAGGCCGATGACGCCCAGGGGACGTTGATCTATTCTGTCGGCTCAGTCGATATCGCGATGAATTTCGAGTTCGGCTATCGACGAACGGCGACGCTCGCCGGAGACGCCGTGGACGACAACAGGGGCGTCATGGTCTGCCGGTGCGTGGGCTTCCTTCGGCCGCGACCGAGCAATCTCGACTATTATGGCCGCGAGGCTGGCCGCGTCATCGTTCAATCGCTGCCCGCGGGTCGCTACGAGATTTATGATTTCGGATTTACCGGCACATTGATCGTGGCGGGGGTGGTGTGGTCCTCGGCGACGCCGTTCTCGATTCCATTCACGATCCATCCGGGCGAAGCGACCTATATCGGGAGCTTCGCCCGCGCGCCGTCTCTGGGCACGCGGCTCGAGCCGCAGCTGGGCGCCGTCGGCTACTTTGTCGTCTCGGACCAGTCGGAGCGCGACGTGCCGATCGCGCGCGCGCGCCACGCCGCCTTGCCCGCCGTCCGCGAGGAGGTCGCCGACGTGTTGAGCCTTGGCCATCCGATGCTCTATGCCGCAGTGCAAGACTAGCCGCATCCGCGATCGGCCGCCGGATGGCGATCGGAGGCGGGCGGCGCGTGCGCCAGGATGTGATGGGGCGCCTTGCGCGCCAAGGCCGGCGCGTCGCGACAAAGACGGTCGCGAAATCGCGCATCGTGCGCCCTGAACCCTTGATGAATTGCGATTTCCGCCCCACCCGGGTTCATATGCGCCGCAAAGCGCAACGCCCCGCATTCCGGCAAGCAAGATGACGATGATCAACCGCAGATTCACCATCGCTCCAATGATGGATTGTAAGGAGAGCTGAATCTTTTCAGTAGTCTGCGAGGGCTTTGGCACACGGCGGGCACACCAGTTTTTTTTGGCGGACGCAGTTTGATGTGGCTTCTGGTCGGCCGAACGCGTGACCGGAGAAGGCCGGACCTCCGCTTTTCCGCGGACAACGGACTTCGCACAAAGCAAGCGCGCAATGCCTCCACTGAGGCGCCAATGCGCCGAGGACTAGCTGGTAGTCTTGATGCGCCGCTCTCCGGCCGGCAGCGCCACGCCGATACGCTTATGGCTCAGCGGACCGCAAGATTGTAGGTTGTCCAAGATCACCTGCGCTGCGTCTTCGTAGTAGATCGTCATGCGCGGAATCGCTTGTTTGAAAGCGATCGACATGGCGATGCGCGGTAGCGCGCGCGTATAGACTGGCCGCGGTGTCGGCCAGACATCCACGGAGACCACAAGGCTCTTGGTCGGCTTTCCGTCAGGCGCGTGGATCATCGGCCCAGGACACAGCATCGACCAATCGAGTTGCGTGGCGCGCACCGCCTTCAGGTTTTTCCGGTGGGCCTCATAGAGCTTCGGCACAGCCGGCAGATCGAGCGTGCAGATATTCGCGCCCGGTACGTCGAGCAGGCCCGCGCCGCCGAAGAGCCAGAACCGCCCTTGAGGGCCGAGCGCCTTATCAGCTGCTTCGACCACCCGACCGACCAATTCAATGAAAGCGGGCCCCTCGCTCACATAGCCGGCGGCGTTGATGACCGCGTCGTGACCGCGCAGCACTTCGGTCAGCGCGTCACGATCGCCGAGAGAAACATCACTGATGGTCAGCCCCTCATGGGCCAGGTCCGCGAGCTTCGCAGTGTTGCGCACCACCGCGGTCACAGCGTGGCCGCGCTCCAGCGCCATGCGCGTGAGCGCGCGACCGCTCTTGCCGCTGGCGCCCAGGATGCAGAGTTTCATCACGCATCCTTCCTTTTGCTGGCGGCGCGTCCCTTCGACGCGTACCCCTCCAGGAAGGCCTCGACGCCAAGGCGGACGGTCAGATCGATCTCCTGTTCGCTGGGCATCGGCGCGAGGCCCATCAGCACGTCGCGCAGCTTTTTGGCGAAGCACATCTCAAAGAAGTGCGACAACGCCAGTGCAGGGTCGCCTTTTCGCAAGGCGCCGCTCTTCATGGCTTTCTCAAAGACCGGAATGGCCGCGTCCGCGAGCGCGGCGTCAGCGCCGCTTTGTTGGAAAGCGCGCGCAATCTCGGGAAAGCGCATGGCTTCGGTGATGGCGAGACGCTGCAGGGCAATGGCGTCCGGCGAGGTGAGCTGACGAGAGGCGATCCGCCCAAGCTGGCTCAGCCAAGTCGGGAAATCGTCAGCAGCCGGCAATTCGGTCATCGCGGCGCGAATACTGAGCAGCACGTCCTCCACGACCGCGAGCAGCAATTCGTCCTTAGACCGGTAGTGCGCGTAGACGGTGGCCTTCGAGACGCCCGACCGCGCTGTGATCTCGTCCATCGAGGCCCCGGCGTAACCCTGCGCGAAGAACACCACTTTGGCGGCGGCCACGATGTCGGCCCGCTTGCGGTCGCTCTGGCTGGGGCGGGGCGGCGGTGCGTTCCCTGACATTTTTGAACTGGACTGTTTAGTTTTCACTTGACGCCTCTGATTTGGCCCGTATATGAACTGAACCGTTCAATCTGAACTAAACAGTATAGTAATGACTACCAGGGAAAAGCGCAATGCCCAAATTCATCAGCGGAAAGAGGGGGCTACGAGGGTTCCTCCTCGTCGCTGCTTCCACACTTTCCTTAACAGCCTGCGTTCCGACGCTGGCGGATTCGCCGGCTCTTGTCGCGCCATCGGACCTGGCGTCGGACGCCAGTTTTGACGCCCCGGTGCAGGCTTGGCCGCAGGAAGCGTGGTGGACAGGTTATGGCGATCCTCAGCTCAATGACCTGATCGCCGAAGGCCTGACCGGCAGCCCCTCGCTGACGATTGCGGCGGCGCGGT
Source organism: uncultured Caulobacteraceae bacterium (assembly GCA_964568575.1). Classification (GTDB taxonomy): domain Bacteria; phylum Pseudomonadota; class Alphaproteobacteria; order Caulobacterales; family Aquidulcibacteraceae; genus RI-43. The sequence continues at coordinate 629 of CAZMRN010000215.1, read as the reverse complement.
TGCGCCAGGCAGAGGCGGCACTCGGCCAATCGCGTTCGACTTTGCTGCCTTCCGTGAGCGGCGAAGCTTCCGTCGGCAGTGTCCAGCGCAGCGCAAACGCCATGGGTCTGCCAAGCCCTTACACCGATCTCATCGACACCGGTTGGAACGAGGAAGCGCGGGTCGGCGTCAGCCTCAACTACCAACTCGACTTCTTCGGCCGCAATCGCGCGGCCATCGCGGCTGCGACCTCAGAGCTTGAGGCCGCCCGCGCCGATGCAGCGTCCGCGCGTCTGCAGCTTTCGACGGCGATCGCGCAGACCTATTCCGAGTTTGCGCGATACTCTGCCGAGCGCCGCGCTGCTGCTCGCATCGTTGAGCTGCGCGAAAGCAGCGAACGCCTCGTCCGTCAGCGTTTGGAAGCTGGCCTCGAACACGAAGGGCAACTCGCGCAGGCGCGCGCCGAGACGGCCGCCGCACGTTCTGTTGTCGCCGAGCTCGACGGAGCCGTGCTGCGCACGCGCCATGCCTTGGCGGCCCTTCTTGGTAAAGGACCGGACCGCGGCCTCGCGATAGAAGCGCCTGGCGAAGTCACGCTCCACGCTTTCGGCCTGCCGGCGGATGCCGGGATTGGCCTCATCGGCCGCCGT
>CAZMRN010000214.1:0-4542 GCA_964568575.1 uncultured Caulobacteraceae bacterium | reverse complement strand
GGGCACCGCGCGCCTCAGGCGTCGGCCTTCAGGCGCGCGCGGGGCGCGACGCGCGTGCGCCCGCGGCCGCCATCGAAGGCGCGGATGAATTCGCGCATGCGCGGATAGATTTCCGTGCGGAAGCGCTTGCCGTTGAACACCCCGTAATGGCCCACCGAAGGCTGGACGTAATCGAGGCGCATATGGTCCGGGATATTCACGCACAGATCGTGGGCGGCCTGCGTTTGTCCGATTCCGGAAATATCGTCGTTCTCGCCCTCGACCGTCATCAGCGCGGTGGTCTTGATCGCCTGCGGCTTCACCAGATGCCCGCGGTGCATCAGCTTGCCGCGCGCCAAAGAATATTCCTGGAACACGTGCTTGATGGTGCCGAGATAGAATTCCTCCGAGAGATCGAGCACGGAGAGATATTCGTCGTAGAACTCGCGATGCTTTTGCGCCGTGTCGCCGTCGCCCTTCACCAGGTTTTCGTAATAGCCGCGATGCGCATCGACATGGCGCGACAAATTCATGCCCATGAAGCTGGCGAGCTGCACGAAGCCCGGATAGACGCGGCGGAACGCGCCGGGATAGATCGGCGGCACGGTGTGGATCATATTGCGTTCGAACCATTCGAACGGCCGCTCCTCCGCCAGCTTGTTGGGCGTGGTCGGCGATTTGCGCGCATCGATCGGCGAGCCCATGAACGTCATGGTCGACGGCGCGCACGGATCCTCCGCCTGCGCCATCAGCGCTACGGCGGCGAGCACGAGCGGCCCGGGCTGACACACCGCCACGACGTGCGTGTTGGGCCCGAGCAGGCGCAGCATGTGTGCGACGTAATCGATGTAATCGTTGATATCGAAACGGCCGGCGATGATCGGCGCCATGCGCGCGTCCGACCAATCGGTGATGAACACCTCATGCTCGGGCAGGAACGCCTCGACCGTGCCGCGCAGCAGCGTCGCGTAATGGCCGGACAGCGGCGCCACGAGCAGCACCTTCGGATCCTGGCGCACGCCGCGCGCGCGCACGAGCGCTTCTGCGTCGCGCTGGAAATGGATCAGGCTGCACCAGGCGTTGGTCCAGATCGCCTTCGGCTTCACCGCGACCTCGACGCTTTGCACCGACGTCGTCGGCAGGTTCCAGTCCGGCTTGCGATAGCGCCGCGTGACGGTCTCGAAGACGTCGGACGCCGCTGCGGCGGCTTTGGCGTATTGGGTTTCCGAGGCGGGATTGAACGGCGAGCGCAAGAGCGCCGACTGCGCCATCGCCACCGCCCGAAAAGGCGCCACCGCGAGGTGGTTCATCTCATAAAGCGAATAGAGCATAGGGCCCCCGCCAGAGCGTCCCATATTGCGACGCAACATGGTAACGTAACGGTTACCATCGGGGTAAGCCAGAGCATAATCCAGGCCAGCGGCGCCCCGGCCTTCAGCGGCTCAATCCTGGTTTTCGGCGCTTAGGGCCATGCGGATGCACCCGGCGAGCCCCTCGGGCGTACCGCCGATCGTGTTGTAGAGCGCGCGCGTGCGCCAGGTCTCGTCCATCACGTAAGCCATGGAGGAATGGTCGATCGTGTAGTCCGTCGCGCCGTCGACCTGGACCTTCCGATACGACACCTTGAACCCATCGACAGCCGCCGCGCGCACCTGGTCCGGCGTGCCCGTCAGCCCAACGAGCCCCTCGGGAAAACCGTTCGTGTCGACATAGGCGTCCATCACGTCGGTGGTGTCGCGCTCGGGATCGACGGTGATCAGGATCGGCTGCAGCGACGCCCCTTCGGGGCCGAGCTGATTGAGCGCATCGGCCACCAGATACATCGTCGTCGGGCAGATGTCGGGGCAGTGGGTGAAGCCGAAATAGACGAGCGAAGGGCCTTCCGCGAAGTCGGCCTCGGTGACGGGGCGGCCATTGATGTCCTGCAGGGCGATCGGGCCGCCGATGCGGTCGAGGCCGCCGAGGATGCAGCCCTGGGGCGGCGTCGCCGGCAGGCTTGGGCGCTGGCTTTCCTGGGCGAACCAGGCGACGCCGAGGCCGACCACGCCGAGCGAGGCGACGAGCGGAACCGCGACGCCGGCGAGGCTGGTGCGCGGCTTGGGTGCAGGAGCTTGGGCCATGGCGGCTGTGTAGCGCCTTTGACCCCGGATCAGAACCCGCCCGGCTCGCGACAAAAGCGCGGCGCGCGCCATTTCTGACGCAGGCGTCATCTTTTCATGCCGCGTCGGGCGTGGTTGACTGGCGTTCGTTCGCCAGATGGGAGCGGCTCTTGGCCTACGATTCCCCCAACGCCCTCGACCATGTGGATGTGATCATCGTGGGCGCGGGCCTGTCCGGCGTAGGCGCGGCGCGGCATCTGCAGCAGAAGGCGCCGGACAAAACCTTCGCCATCCTGGAGGCGCGCGACGCCATCGGCGGCACCTGGGATTTGTTCCGCTATCCCGGCGTGAGGTCGGATTCCGACATGTTCACGCTCGGCTACACCTTTAAGCCGTGGACCGAAGCGAAAGCCATCGCCGACGGCGATGCGATCCTGCGCTATGTGCGCGAGGCCGCCGCCGAAACCGGAATCGATCAACACATCCGCTTTCAGCATCGCGTCGTGCGCGCGGCCTGGTCGAGCGCCGACGCCCGTTGGACCGTCGAGTGCGAACGCGGCCCTGAGAAAGAGATCGTGCGCATCACGTGCGGCTTCCTGTTCATGTGCTCGGGCTATTACCGCACCGCCGCCGGCTACATGCCGGACTATCCCGGCATTGAAAACTTCAAGGGCCGCGTGATCCATCCGCAGAACTGGCCGCAGGATCTCGATGTCGCAGGCAAGCGCATCGTCGTCATCGGATCGGGCGCGACGGCCGTGACGCTGGTTCCGGAACTCGCGCAGCGCGCCTCGCATGTGACCATGCTGCAGCGCTCGCCGACCTATATCGTCGGCCGACCAGGCGTCGATCCCATCGCGGAATGGCTGCGCAAGCGCCTGCCGCAAAAGCTCGCCTATGCGCTGATCCGCTGGAAGAACGTTCTGCTCGGCATGTATTTCTTCCGCCTGTGCCGGCGCGATCCGGAGCGCGTGAAGGCCTTGATCCGGAACAATGTGCGCGCGCATCTGGGCGAAGACTTCGACGTCGAAACGCATTTCACGCCGCGCTACAATCCTTGGGATCAGCGCCTCTGCCTCGCGCCCGACGGCGATTTTTTCGCCGCGCTAAAATCCGGGCGCGCATCGGTCGCGACCGACCATATCGAGCGCTTCACCGAAGACGGCATCCTACTGAAGTCCGGCGCCGCACTGCCCGCCGACATCGTCGTCTCCGCGACCGGGCTGGTGCTGGAAGTGCTCGGCGGCATGCAGGTTTCGGTGGACGGGCGCGCCATCGATTTCTCCAAGACCTTCAACTACAAGGGCATCATGTATTCCGACGTGCCGAATTTGGCCTCGTCCTTCGGCTACACCAACGCCTCGTGGACGCTGAAATGCGACCTCACATGCGACTATGTCACCCGTCTCATCAATCATATGAGCGCCAACGGCCTCGCGTCGGCGACGCCGCGCGTGCGCGACGCCGATCTGAAGCCTGAACCCTGGCTTGATTTCTCCTCGGGCTATGTCCAGCGCGCCATGGATTATTTCCCGAAACAGGGAAACAAAAAGCCGTGGAAGCTGTATCAGAATTATGTGCTCGACCTGATGACGCTGCGCCACGGCAAGCTCGACGACGGCGTTCTGGAGTTCGCGCGCCGTCCCGCGCCGGCCGCCGCCGCATCGGCCGCCGCCGAGCGTGCTCCTGTGGAGTGAGCGCCGGCATTGGCGCGATCACGGGAGCATTCAAGTCGGATGACCAAAGCGCACCTCCCTCGCCCTCCGCGAGGAGGGGTGAGGCGCGTTCCCGCGCAGCGGGATCGATTGCAGCGCAATCGAAGCGCTGAACGGCTGGGGTGAGGGTGGGGCGCTTACGATTCAGGCGTCGCGCCGCCCCCTCGCCCTGCCCTCTCCCCCATGTCTGGGGGAGAGGGAGCGCGCCGCCCGCGCCGCTCCTTGCTGCTTTTGCGAAAAGCAGCCGGCGACGTCGCTGGGCGAATGCGGCTGGAGCGTGGCGTAGAGCCGAGGCGATGGCGGCTTCGCCGTCGGGCCAGTTGCGTTAATGCGCGCAGCGCGCCCATACCCTCGCCATGGCGTCAGCCTTCCCTTTGAGCGACGCGCCCTGGAGCGCCGCGGGCCGGGTGCGTTTGCGCACGCTCATCCTGCTGCGCTGGCTGGCGATCGCGGGCCAGACCGCCACGGTGCTGTTCGTGCAGTTCGCGCTGCAGCTCGATCTGCCGCTGTCGACCGCCCTGTGGGCGATCGCGGTTTCCGCTTGGGTGAACATTTTCCTGATGGTGGCGCGCCCGTCCCAGGGTCTCGCCACCGAGGCGGAGGCGGCGCTGCAGCTTGCTTATGACGTGCTGCAATTGGCGTTTCTGCTCGCGCTCACTGGCGGCGCATCGAACCCGTTCACGCTGCTGTTCATCGCGCCGGTGGCGGTGTCGGCGCGATGAACAGCAGCGTGAACGGGAAAGAGTGTA
>CAZMRN010000213.1:0-4578 GCA_964568575.1 uncultured Caulobacteraceae bacterium | reverse complement strand
CGAAGGCGGGCGGACGGCGTCTATCATGGCCTAGAGATAGGCGCAGGCGTGGGCGGCGTCGACACGCGCCTCGGTGGACTTCGCCGCGGCTTTTTGCTATCCGCCCCGCTCCCGGACATGGCCGGGACGCGCGCGCAGCGGGCCCGGCCGGCCGCGCGTTGCGGGCATCAGCCAGGAGGATCGGTCATCGTTCAGATTTTCGTTCGCGACAACAACGTCGATCAGGCGTTGAAAGCGCTCAAAAAGAAGATGCAGCGGGAAGGCACTTTCCGCGAAATGAAGCGCCGCAACCATTTCGAAAAGCCGTCCGAGCGCCGGGCGCGCGAGCAGGCCGAGGCCGTTCGCCGCGCGCGCAAGCTGGCGCGCAAGCGGGCGCAGCGCGAGGGCCTGATCGCCAAGAAATAGGCGCGCGCCCCCGGCTGTGAACCAACGAGGCCCCGGCGGAAGCACGGGGCCTTTTGCATGGCGCTGATGCGCAGCCCTACAGCCGAACGAACGGGCTGCACAGGACCGGCGCGGGATCGAACGAGACGGCTTCGGTCTCGGGATCGGCGAGTTGGAGATAGTTCGTCGACATCAGAAACGATGTGACGACCTGGCGCTCGAATTTTTCGATGCGCTGGGCCAAGGGCTCGGGCAGCGCCTCGGCGGCCCAGATCAGCGGATACAGAATGTTGAGCGCCCAGGCGCTCGTCTCCGAGGCGCCGACGGCGCGGACGTCCTCCAGCGCGCGCGCGATGGCGCCGGCGCGCGCCTCCGGCGCCATGACGAAGGGGCCGAGGCGGCGATCGAGGATGGCGCCGACGACGCCGCTGATGTCGCGCATCGCCAGCGCATAATTGCCCCCCGCCGCCGCGACGATCCAGGCGCCGGTCGCAGCCTGAATGAACCGGCGGCGTGAGGTTTCGCCATCGCTCACGTCACGGCCTCCCCGAGCGATACAGACGATCGGCCGCGCGCAAGGCGGTGGCGGCGACCGTCAGGCTCGGGTTCGACGCCGAGCAGGACGGAAACACCGACGAGCCCACCACGGCGAGATTGCGGAAGCGGTGATGGATCTGGTCGCCGTCGACGATGGAGTCCGCGGGGTCCGTCCCCATGCGGAGCGTGCCCTGCATGTGCCCCTGCGTGCGATGGGTGTAGCGGAACACGACGTCCTCCACCGGCAGCGCGGAGAACACCTCCGCCAACGCCGCGCGCGCGCGCGCGATGCCGGCTTTGGCGTAGGCGCTGAAATCGCCGTGCGTCACATTCGGCAGATCGCCTTCCGCGGTGACGCCGTTGACGTCCTCGGCGAGATTCTCCACCGACACCGACAGCGGCAGCGATTGGCGCCAGCGGCCGCGCTCGAGGCGCAGGCCGTGCGACCACACCGCGCTCTGGGTGCTGATCAGCACCGCGCCCGCGGTGCGCCGGTGCTCGCCGTCGTACAACGCGTAATTGACGCCGGGATTGAACACGCCGCCGTCGAAGCCGTTCATGCCGTCGAGAAGCACTTCGGCGGCGAAGCCCGCCTTTTCGTGCAGACCGCGGCCGATGAGCGGGTGATCGAAGCCGGACTTCAACAGAATGAACGGGGCGTGGATGGCGTTGGCGCCGAGCACGATCATGTCGCCGGCGACGCGATGCTCGACGCCGTCGAACGCATAGATCACCCCCGATGCGACATCGCCTTGCGTCTCCACGCGCAGCACGCGCGCGCCGGGGATCAGCGACACCCGCGGATCGGCGTAGAGATCCGGCATGCCGTTCTCGACGGTGAATTTCGAGTTGACGTGACAGAAGCTGCAATTGCCGATGGCGCAGCACGCGCCGCGGTCGCCCTTGGCCGCGATCATGCGCGCCGAGGCCGATCCGAAATGCCATTGCGGATTAGCCCGCTTCATCGCCTCGTCGGGCGTCGACAAGCGGTGCATGCGCTGCGGATACGGGCCCGAGCGCGGCAGGATGGCGGCGACGTCGTCGTCCCCGGCCATGTCCATTATTTGCTCCGCCTCCAAATAATACGGCTCCAGGTCGTCATAGGAGAACGGCCAATCCCGGCCGACGCCGTAGCGCGTCTTGAGCGCGAAATCGGTGGGGTGGAAGCGCGGGGCGTTGGCGCCCCAGCAATTGGTGCCGCCGCCGAAGCCCATGGTGAACCACCAGGGCTTCCCCGGGCTCGATGTCACATAGGTTTCACTGGCGTCGATGGGTGCAAATTTCTTGTGCTCGATCCGCCAGGCGTGCGACGCGACGCCGCCCCATTCCAGGCACAGGACGCGAAAATCTCGCCGCCTGTTTACCTGGAGCGCCTTTTGCAAGAAGAAGCTGGAGCCGAAACCGGTGCCAATGAGAATAAGGTCGTAGCGGTCAGTCGCGTCCCAGGGGAAAATCGTGTTCTGCACCGCCTCGACGCCCACATCCCTTTGCCCGACAAAGTGTGGCCGAAGCCGGTAGACAAGTACAGATCAACGCAAGCGGTGGATCGACGCAATGGCGGAAAGCTCAATTCCAATGCAGGCCGAACAGGCGGCCGTCCGCATGGCGCCGAAGGCCGAAGCGAAGGCTGAGTATCTCGGCGAGGTGGATGCGCTGCGCGCCCTGGCCGTGACCGCCGTGATCATCTTTCACTGCGAGATCATGCATTTCGGCTGGGCCGGCGTGTGGTTGTTCTATGTCATTTCGGGCTTCGCCATCACCACCTCGCTGTTGAACTCGGAACTCAAGCGGCCGACGCGCGGCATCTTTCTGCGCAATTTCTACATCCGCCGGTCGCTGCGCATCTGGCCGCTTTATTTCTTCTATGTCGCGCTGATGTGCATCGTTCTGGTTTGGATGAACAAAACCAACCTGTTCAACCACCTGCCCTGGATTCTGACCTACACGCAAAACCTGCACCTGATGATCCAGCGCGACTACGACATCTCCTGGCTGCCGTTCTCGATCCTCTGGACGCTGGCGCTGGAGGAGCAATTCTATCTGCTGTTCCCGTTCCTCTACGCCTTCACCAACAAGCGCGGGGTGATCATCGGGCTTATCCTCGTCATCGTCGCTGCGCCCTTCGTGCGCTATTTCTGGGGCCAATGGGCGCTGGCGCAGGGCTGGTCGCTCGATTCAGTCGGGCGCGCGGTCTACATGTTCCCGTTCGCGCAATTCGATTCCTTCGCCATCGGCTGCCTGCTCGCGATCCTGCGTCCGCAGCTGGAAGGCAAGCTTCTGTGGGCGCGGCTCGCCTTTGCAGGCGCTGTGCTTTACGCGATCGTGTACATGGGGGCGTATCTCTACATCGAGCAGCAGAAGACCCTCGGCTCCTTCTTGTCGGGGTACAACACGCTTTTCCCGCACCACAATTTCGGCGAGCTGCGCGAAGTGTTTCTTTATCCCGCGATCTGGGCGATCTCGGCGGCGCTGATCTGGCTGCTGATCGCGCGCGACCCATGGCTGACATGGCTTGCGCGCATTCCAGGCCTGCAGGCGATCGGGCGCGTGTCCTACGGGGCGTACATCTACCACGCCATCGTGATTTATTTCTTGGGCGCGTTCGTGCCCTGGTTCGGCGGCGGCGGTCAGGAGGCGGACAAGATCCAGCGCCTGATGATTTTCCTCACCGCCTATCCGATTACGATCGGCCTCGCGTTCCTGAGCTATCATACCTTCGAGAAGCGCATCCGCGATCTGCGGCACCGCTTCGAATAGGCGCTCAACTCGAGGCCGGGCGCTGCTCGGCGCGGCGCAGCACGCGATTGCGCAAGGATGCTGCGGTGGCGTTGTCGACAACGCCGGCATGGAACACCCGCGCCGCGCCCCACAGGATGAAGCCGACCGCGACGAACAGCGTGATGAACGGCCCGGCGATCTCCGCCGGCGAAAGGCCCGCCGGCGCGCGCACCATCATCAGGAACGGCGTCAGCGGCGGAACCCATGAGGCGTAGGCGAAGAACGGCGCTTTCGGATTGTCGAACGCCGGGCCCAGCAGAATGATCGGAATGATCAGCACGAAAATCACCGGGCCGAGCAAAGTCTGCGCTTCCTGAATGGTTTCGCACAGCGATCCGAGCGCCAGAAACAGCGCGCCATACATCAGATAACCGGCGACAAAACACGCCAGGAACGTGCCGATCAGCATCGGATCGACGGCCGCGCCGGCGATGCCGGCCATGAGCCCATCCGGCGCGCGCCCAGCCGCAAACCGCGCCAGCGATCCGCCGAGCAACCCCCACACGCCGAACAGCGTCGCGCTCACCGCGGCCGTGCCGGCGAGCTTGCCGATCAGGATTTGCAGCGGGCTCGCGCTGGTCAAAAGCGTGTCGAGAATCTTGTTGGACTTCTCCTCCAGCACGCTGGTCAGCAGCATGTTGGCCACGCCGAACACAGCGCTCCACAGCACGAACGCCATGACGATGGCCACGATGTAAGGCGCGCGATCGCGGATGGTGACGGCGCCGTCGCGTTGCGCGCGGCGCGGATCGAATTGTTCGACTTCCGGCGCGAGCGCGTCGATGCGCGCGGCCTCCTGCGCATCGACGCCGCGGGCGGCGAGCGCTTCGCTGCGCAGGATGTCGGTCAGCGCGCGCTCGGCGCGCCGGCGCGGCGTGG
>CAZMRN010000212.1:0-4580 GCA_964568575.1 uncultured Caulobacteraceae bacterium | reverse complement strand
CGCTTGAACTCGAACATGACGCGGGCGCGGCGCTGCGGGTTCACGCCCGCCCAGTCCGGCTGCGCGGCGGCGGCGGCCTGGACGGCGTCGTCCACATCCTCCGCCGTCGCCAGCGGCACGCGCGCCTGCACCGCCCCGGTGTTCGGGTTGAACACGTCGCCCAGGCGCGTTGACCGACCCACGGCTGCGGCCCCGGCGATGAAATGGGCGATCGATCGCATTCACGTCTCCTTCAGGACTTCGCGCGGCTGGGTTGAGTACGCGCGAATGGCGACCGCGCATAGCCCGAAATTAGCCTGATATTCACCCTTTTATCGCGCCAAGCACGCAGATCGAAAGACTTTTTTCGCGCTTCTTGGGTCTAGTGAATGCGGGCCTAAGGATGCCGCGCATGGCGAACGAAACCGTCCTGGATCGCGAGCGGATGCAGCGATCCCTTGCTGCGCGCGAGAACGATCTCTTCACGTTCGCGGCGCTCGTCGGCTTCATCGCGATCGCTGCGAGCGTGGAGCTGCAGGCGACATGGCCGCACATCTGGTTCGGCGTCGCGGTCGCGTTTTCCCTGTCCGAGACGTTGGCGCAACACAAGGCTATTCGCGCCGGTCGTCTCGACGCCGCAACCGAGCGCATGATCGCCGCGTTGAGCTTCGCCTCGAGCGCGGCGTTTCTCGTCTTGCCGGCCTATCTGATGGTTGCGGGCAATCCTTGGCTTGAGATCATCGCCATCGTCCTGATGGTGTCGGGCGCTTTGTATACGGTCTCGCATATGGGCGCCTCGCGGCTGATCGGCGTCAGCGCGTTGGCCCCGTTCGTGGTCGCCGCCATCCTGTTGCCGGTTGCGCTGGGCGTAGCCCAGAGGAGCGCGGATATGGGCGGCGCGATCTACGCCGCGCTCGGCCTCCTGGCAGGCATGGCCTTCATCATCAAACAATGGCGCGACAAATCTCTTGCGGAGCAGAAAATAGAAGCCGCGCTGGATGAGGCCCAGACGCAAGCGCGTTTCGTGAAGCTGTTGAACGGTCAGGAAGGCCGCTTTGCGCTCGTGCTCGACCGCGACTTGAAGTTTCTCGCCTGGAACCGGGAAGTCGAAGCGATGGCGCCGCACGGAGTCGCCCTCGCGGGCCGAGCAATCACCGATCTGCTGCCGATGTCGTCGCCGTGGCGCGCAGGGCTGACGCGAGCGCTGAACGGCGAGGCGGTGACGCGCGAGGCCGACCAGGTGTTCGCAGCCTTCGGCGACGCGCGCTATTTCCGCTGGCGCCTCGAGGCCTGGCAGGACGCCCAGGGCGACGCCGGGGTGATCTTCATCGCCGATGACGTGACCGATCTGGTGCAGTCGCGCAGCACAGCGGAAGAGGTCTCTGAAAATCTTCGCTATGCGCTCGACGTCGCCGCCGCCGCCGCCTGGCGGCTCGACTTGCGCCAGAAGACGATGTGGTCGTCGGACAATTACGTGTCGCTGTTCGGCGAAGAAGCGACTTTTGACGATTTCACCGCCGATGCGCCGAGCTGGCTGCGCCCGGAGGACGCCGGCAAGCTCGACGAATTGCGTGTGAATCTGGCCACGCGCGGGGTCGCACGGATCGTGCACAAGATCAACGGCGTGGACAATCTTTGGGTCGAAACCGTGTGCCGCTCGGTCGCCGACGAGGCCGGCGCGCCGCGCTGGGTGATCGGGCTGACGCGCGACATCACCGCGCAGAAGGCGATCGAGAGCAGGCTCATCGACGCCACCCGACAGGCCGAGGCGACGCTGGTCGGCAAGCGCCGCATGTTCGATTCCATCGTCGGCGATTTCGGCGGCGATGCGCCGTCTTCGGCGGACGACGATGCGGCGCCCGCACCGGAGGACGGCGTCGGCGTGCAGGAATTGTTCGCCCGCTTCATGCGCCTCATGAGCGAGATCGACCGGCGTGATTCAGCGCTCGGCAACGCCATCGTGGCGCTGCGCCGCGCCCGCGAGACGGCGCACGAAGCCAACATCGCCAAATCGCAATTCCTGGCCAATATGAGTCATGAATTGCGCACGCCGCTCAACGCCATCATCGGCTATTCGGAAATTCTTCTCGAGGACGCCGAGGCTGACGGCGACGAGACCGTCATCAAGGATTTGAACCGCATTCTCAATGCGGCGCGCAGGCTTCTTGGTCTGATCAATGAAGTGCTCGACCTGTCGAAGATCGAGGCCGGCGCGATGGAGATTGCGCCGCAAAGCTTCGATCCGGCGATCATGTGCGAGAATGCGCTCGAAACAGTGCGCACGGCGGCGGCCAAAAACGGCAATGTGATCACGCTCGATCTTCGCAATGATCTCGGCATGGCGCATTCGGACAATTTCCGCATCGAGCAATGCCTGCTCAACCTGTTGTCCAACGCCTGCAAATTCACCGAGCAGGGCGCCGTCACGCTGCGCGCCGCGCGCGTCAACGACAATTTGTTTGATTGGCTCGTTTTCGATGTGATCGACACCGGCATCGGCATGAGCAAGGATCAGATGGCGCGCGTCTTCGAGCCGTTCAGCCAGGCCGACGCCTCGACGACGCGGCGCTTCGGCGGCACGGGACTGGGGTTGTCGATCACGCGCAGACTCGCGGAATTGCTCGGCGGCGATCTTTCCTTGGAGTCGACCCCTGGCGTCGGATCGACGTTCACGCTGCGAATCCCTGCGGATTATCGCATCGACGCGGACGCTGCGATCGCCGGCGACGAGGTCGGCGGGGCGCATGACGGGCCGGTGGTTCTCGTCATCGACGACCAGAGCGACGCGCGCGATCTGTCGCGCCGGACGCTCGGCCGGCTCGGCTTCCGCGTCGTCACCAGGGGCACGGCGGCGGAAGGCGTCGACGCGGCGATGAAGCTCAATCCGGCCTTGATCGTGCTCGACATCCACCTGCCGGATCGGTCCGGCTGGGAGTTGCTTGAGTTGTTCGGCGCGACGCCGGCGACGCGCGACGTGCCGGTTCTCGTCGTGTCGATCGACGACGACCGCGGCCGCGCGATCGGGCTTGGCGCGTGCCAGCATCTGGTGAAGCCGGTGGATCGCGATGCGTTCGCCGCCGCCGCGCTGCAATTCGCGCGCCTGCGCACGATCGAGGAGCGCGAACAGGTCGCGCTGGCGCCAATCGCGGGAGCGGCGTGATGGCGGACGTGCTGGTCGCTGAGGATCATCCCGACAATCGCGACCTGATGGAGCGCCGGCTCACGCGCGCGGGTTACGCCGTGAGGCTCGCTTGCGACGGCGCCGAAGCCGTGCGTATGGCGACCGCGCATCGCCCCGACATCATTCTCATGGATCTCGCGATGCCGGTGATGGGCGGCATGGAGGCGATGCGGATTTTGCGCGAGACGCCTGGCTTCGAAGCGCTGCCGATCATCGCGCTGACGGCGCACGCGATGGAGGGGGCGCGCGCGGACTGTTTGGCCGCGGGGTTTACCGCCTTCGCCGCCAAGCCTGTCGATTTCAAGCTTCTGTTCGAGCTCATGAGCGCGCACGCGCCGCGCGCGCCATCGCTTTAGGGCCGGTTCGGCCCCAGATCACGCGTTAGCGGGCGCGCGCGCCTTTGCCTGGTGATGAAGCGGAACGCAGCGCCCCCTCAGTCCGCTTCGCGGCCAGCTCCCCCGCACGCGGGGGAGCAAAACGTGGTGCGCCTTCTTCCCCCCGCTTGCGGGGGAAGTGGCCGGCGAAGCCGGTCGAAGGGGGCGTGCGCGGCTGCTTTATCGACCTGTCAGAGGATGGCCACCTCGACATTGCCGCGCGTCGCGTTGGAATAGGCGCAGATGCGCTTGGCTTCCTCGATCACCCGCGCGCGCGCCTCGCCTTCGAGGCCCGGCGTGTGCACCGACAGCGTCACCTGCAGGCCGTAGCGGCCGTCGTCGGTCACGGTCAGCGTCGCGTCCGCGTCGATGGTCGCAGCGCCGGCGCTCACGCCCTGGCTTTGCGCGGCGTGCTTGAGCGAACTGATGAAGCAGCCCGCAAAGCCGGCTGCGAACAATTGCTCCGGATTTGCGCCGTCTCCGGCGCCGCCGAGCGCCTTCGGGAAGGCCATCTTCACGTTGAGAGTGTCGTCGTCCGACGTCGCGCGGCCGTCGCGCCCGCCGCTGACGTGAACGCGCGCGGTGTACAGATTTTTCATGATCGTTCTCCTTTGCGTTAAATGATGATGGCTGGGATCAAACGAGGCGCAGGCCGCCATCGACATGCACCACCTCGCCGGTGACGGAGCGGTTGTTCATCAGGAACAGCGCCGCATCGGCGATCTCGTCGGCGGTGGCGATGCGCCCCACCAGGGTCTTTGCGCCGATCTCGGCGAAGGTCTGCGCTTTCGCCTCGCCGAGGATCGCGTCCCACATCGGCGTGTCGGTCCAGCCCGGCGCGATGGCGTTGACGCGGATCGGCGCGACTTCCAGCGCGAGCGCGCGCGCCATCTGTTCGGCCGCAGCCGTGCCGACCGAGACGCTCCACGCGCCCGGCGCCGGGCGATCGGTGGACACCCCGCCGGTCAGCGTGATCGAGCCGTTGGGCGCAAGCTTCGCCGCGGCCGCGCGGATGGCGTTGGCGGCGCCCCACACGCGGGTTTCAA
>CAZMRN010000211.1:0-4602 GCA_964568575.1 uncultured Caulobacteraceae bacterium | reverse complement strand
CACGCACGGCGCGCCCACCACCGCCAACGCCCACCCGCACGCGACCGACCGGGTCGCGATCGTCCATAACGGGATCATCGAGAATTTCAGGCCGCTGCGCGAGGCGCTGATCGCGGCCGGCCGCGTGTTCGAATCCGAAACGGATTCCGAAGTCATCGCGCATCTGATCAGCGCCGGCCTCGAGCGCGGCATGAGCCCGCACGACGCCGCCGCCGACGCCATCGCGCAATTGCACGGGGCCTTCGCCATCGCCTGCTTGTTTGCGGGACACGACGATCTGCTCGTCGGCGCACGGCGCGGCTCGCCGCTGGTGGTCGGGCTGGGCGTCGGCGAAAATTTTCTCGGCTCCGACGCGATCGCCGTCGCGCCCTTCACCACGCGCGTGATCTATCTCGAAGAGGGCGACCTCGCCGTCGTCACGCGCACGCAGGTGGAGATTTTCGACGCCCACGGCGCGCGCGCGCAGCGTGAAGTGAAGAATATGCAGGGCGGCGCAGCCGTTGTCGAGAAGGGCAATTACCGCCACTTCATGCAGAAGGAAATCTACGAGCAGCCCGAAACCACCGCGCGCACGATTGCGCGCTACGTCAACGCTTTCGACGACGCGGTGACGCTCGGCGATCTCGATGGCGTCGATCTCGCGAAGGCCGACAGCGCCATCGTCATCGGCTGCGGCACGGCGCATTACGCCGGCCGGATCGGCGAATACTGGCTGGAGCGTTACGCCGGCGTGTCGGTCGAATGCGACATCGCTTCGGAGTTTCGCTACCGCAAGCCGGTTCTTCCCAAGAGCGGGTTCGCGGCGTTCGTGTCGCAATCCGGCGAAACCGCCGATACGCTGGCGGCGCTGCGCTATTGCAAACAAGCCGGCCTCAAGACGCTCGGCATCGTGAACGTGCCGGAATCCAGCATCTGGCGCGAGGCCGACGCGGTGTTGCCCACGCTTGCGGGGCCTGAAATCGGCGTCGCCTCGACCAAAGCCTTCACCGCGCAATTGTGCGCCTTCGCCGCGCTCACCATCGCCGCCGGTCGCGCCAACGGAACGCTCTCGCGCCAGGAGGAACAGCGGCTGTCGCATGTGCTTTTGGAGACGCCGCGGCTGCTGGCCGAAGCGATGCGCGCGGAACCCCAGATCGCCGCCATCGCGCACGACATCGCGCAATGGCGCGACGTGCTCTTCCTCGGCCGCGGCGAATATTATCCGCTGGCCTTGGAAGGCGCGCTGAAGCTCAAAGAGATCAGCTACATCCACGCCGAAGGCTACGCCGCGGGCGAATTGAAGCACGGCCCGATCGCCCTGATCGAAGACGGCACGCCTGTGGTCGTCGCAGCGCCCTATGACGGCTTGTTCGAAAAAACCCTGTCGAACATGCAGGAGGTCGCCGCGCGCGGCGGCAAGCTGATCCTGATCTCCGACGCCGCCGGCCATGCCGCGGCGGGCGACATCGTCGGCGCGCGCATCGAGGTTCCGCCCTGCGATCCCTTCATTGCGCCGATCGTCTATTCCGCGCCGATCCAGCTCTTGGCTTATGCGGCGGCGGTGCAGAAAGGCACCGACGTCGACCAGCCGCGCAATCTCGCCAAATCGGTGACGGTGGAATGAGCGCGTTGAAAGCGGCCGTCGTCGGCGCCGGCGCCTTCGGGCGCCATCACGCGCGCAAATACGCCGAGGATCCGCGCGTCGCGCTGATCGGGATTTATGATCCCGACGCCGAACGCGCCGCGATGCTGGCGGAGACGCATCACATCGAAGCGTTCGCCTCGATGGACGCGCTCGCCGCAGCCGCAGACATCGTGACCGTCGCCTGCCCCGCCACCGCGCACGCCGCGATGGCGCGCGCGGCCCTCGACGCCGGCGCCCATGTGCTGATCGAAAAACCGCTCGCCGTGACGGTCGAGGACGGGGCAGATCTCGTCGAACGCGCGCAGCGCACCGGGCGCATTCTCGCGTGCGGCCATCAGGAACGCCTCATTCTGGAGGCGATCGGGCTGTTTGCGATTGCCGAACGCCCCACGCATATTGAGAGCGTCCGCGCCGCGCCTTGGACCGGCCGCGGCGGCGACGTGTCGGTGACGCTCGATTTGATGACGCACGACATCGACATGGCGCTGTCGCTGTTTGGCGCAGCGCCCGTCAGCTGGCGCGCGACCGGCCGGCGCGAGCGCGGCGCCGTCGTCGATCATCTGGAAGCGGACGCGGCGTTCGAAGGCGGCGCCACGGCGCGGTTTCTGTCGAGCCGCATCGCCGACGACCGCGCCCGCGCCATGCGCCTTGTGTATCCGTCTGGCGAAGTGCGCGTCGATTTCGTCGCCCGCACCTTCGCCAACACCACGCCGTTCGCCTTTAACGCCGACTTCGCCAGCGCGCCGGACGCGCAAGACCCGCTGGCCGCCAATGTGCGCCGTTTCGTGAGCGCGTGTCTGGGCGATCTGCCGCGCCCGCCCGTCACCGGCGAGGACGGCCTCAACGCCCTGCGCCTCGCCGCCGCCTTCGATCACGCCTTTCTGCAAGGACATCCGTCGTGAGCATCGCCTTCATCGACCTGCAAGCCCAGCGCGCCCGCATCGCCGACAAGATCGACGCCGCCGTGCTGCGCGTGATCGCGCACGGGCAATACATTCTCGGCCCCGAAGTGCGCGACTTCGAACAGCGCCTCGCAGCCTTCGGCGGCGCGGCGCATTGCGTCGCCAACGCCAACGGCACCGACGCGCTGGCCCTGCCGCTGATGACGTGGGGCGTCGGCGCCGGCGACGCGATCCTCTGTCCGTCCTTCACCTTCGCCGCGACCGCCGAGGTCGCGCCTTGGGTGAACGCGACGCCCGTCTTCGTCGACGTGGACCGCGACACCTATTGCATGGACCCCGCAAGCCTCGCTGCGGCGATCGAGGGCGTGCTGCGCGACGGAAAGCTCAAGCCGACTGCGGTCATCGCCGTCGATCTGTTCGGGCAGCCGGCGGATTATCCCGCCATCGCCGCGCTGTGCGCCAAGCACGGGCTGAAGCTGATCGCCGACAGCGCGCAAGGCTTCGGCTGCACGCTGCACGGCAAACATCCGCTGTCATGGGCCGATTGCACGACGACGAGCTTCTTTCCCGCCAAGCCGCTCGGCTGTTACGGCGACGGCGGCGCGACATTGACCAACAGCGCCGAGGACGACCGGGTGATGCGCTCGTTCGCCGTGCACGGCCAAGGCGTCGACAAATACGACAATGTGCGCATCGGCATGAATTCGCGCCTCGACACCATCCAGGCCGCGATCCTGATCGAGAAGCTCGCCATCTTCGAAGACGAAATCGCGCTGCGCAACGCGGCGGCGGCGCGCTACGCCGAGCGCCTGCGCGGCCTTGTGACGACGCCGACCGTCATCGCCGGCGGCGTGTCGACCTGGGCGCAATACGTCGTCGAGTGCGACGACCGCGACGGCCTCGCCGCGCATCTGAAATCCCGCGGCGTGCCGACGGCGATGTATTATCCCAAGCCGCTGCACCAGCAGACCGCCTATCGCGCCTTTCCCGTCGGCGCGGGCGGCATGGCCAACACCGACGCCGCCGCCGGCCGCGTTCTGGCGCTGCCGATGCACGCCTATCTCGACGAGGCGACGCAAGACGTCATCGCCGCTGCGGTGCGCGACTTCACACGCGCCGGCGCTGCGCGCGGGCCGGTCTCGGCGTCGGCGTAAGCCCGCCCCCTCCGTCGCCTGCGGCGACACCTCCCCCGTGAACGGGGGAGGAAACTGCGCGCGTGCTTGATGCCTTTTTTCCTCCCCCGCGTGCGGGGGAGGTGTCGCCGCAGGCGACGGAGGGGGCGGCGCTCAGCTCGCGCGCGTGATGCGGATCGCGGCGATCTCGACGCCGTAATTGTAATCCGCGCGGGTCGCCTCCGGGCGAATGGCGATGGCGGCGGCGGCCGCATCGCCAGCGGGGAAATCGAAGGTCAGGACGCCGGCGAGCTGCGTGGTGGGCAGCGAGGACCATTGCATCTGCGCGCCGCTGCGATCGATCCCCACCGCCAGGAACGGCGCGGTCGTCGCCGGCACGGGGCGCATCGCCACCTGCACGCGCAGCGGGCCCGCGCCCAATTCCGCGCCGCGCTCTGGCGCAAGCATGATGCGCAGGCCTTGCGCTGCCCCTTCCGCGGGGCCCTGATCCGGCAGCACGGCGACGCGCAGCCCCACCGGCGCCCAGCGCGCATTGCGGGCGATGAAATGCACCGTGTCGGCCGAGCCTTGCGGATAGGCGAGCGATTCCCCGTCGAGCACGAGGGCGCCCTCCTCGATGCGGCCGAACACGGGGCGCGGGTCGTGCGCGATCAGGCCGGGGCCCATGCTGCCCAGGATCAGCCCGGCCGCGAGCGCCGCGACCAGCGGATAAAACACCCACCAGCGAAACAACCACATCGTGCGCTTATGCCGTTTGGCGGCGGCGCCGCCAAGGTCGCGCGCGCGGTCTTGCGCAGGGCGCCGGTCCATGCGACCCGGCGCTATGGGCCGGACCCCATCAGACATCGCCGCGTTCACGGCCGACGCGCTCGGTCGCGCGCTTGCGCAGCGGCCTCAGGCGCTGCTCGCCTTGTCCGGCGGCGCCACGCCGATGCGCTACCTG
>CAZMRN010000210.1:4384-4609 GCA_964568575.1 uncultured Caulobacteraceae bacterium | reverse complement strand
CGGCGGCGGTCATTCTGCCGCGCACGCGCCGCCCGCGCGGGCTCGCCGATTCCAAGACCCTCTCGGAAGAGGCGCGCATGGCGCTCGCCCAGGACATCCGGGCCTGCGCGCTCGTCGGCGTGGGCTGGGCCAGCGCTGCGGAGATCGACGCGTTGAACATCCGCGTCGCCACGCATCTGGCGATGCGCCGCGCGCTGGAGGCGCTGCCGACCCCGCCCGCCGCCG